>NZ_JAUBRA010000083.1:0-27111 GCF_036701555.1 Microcoleus sp. Pol10D4 | reverse complement strand
TTGAGTAGAAAAATCCGTTGTGAGTTAATCTCTGTTTGGGTGAAAATTGCAATAAGCGCACTTTTTTCAGTATAACCGATAATTCATCAACTTATTTATTTTTTATTCCTAAGCAACAAATTCGCCTGCCCTATGTCGCTTATCTCACACCCGAATTAGTTGCACAATTTGGCAATCTTGCCACTTTACCCCAAAGTTTTCCCTTAATTGCACAAATAGTTTCACCCACCGATATCGTTGAAGATATCTTTCTCAAAGCACAGGAATATTTAGCATCTAGCTGTCAGGAAGTCTGGTTAGTTTTTCCCGAAAGTCGTTTAATATTCGTGATGACTCAAAATCAAATATTGACATTTCGATCCGGCGATACCGCCAGCACCCAACAAATCCTGATCGGTTTTAGCATCGATGTCGATCGATTGCTAGCTTAAACTAAATTCTACAACCTTTCATGTAGCAGCACGCGACACAAAACTCTCCTCTAGCCGTTGCACCAGTTCTGAAATCAAATTGCTACAATATGTTTAAGAATCCTCAGTCCGCCTTCGCGGACTTCGTTTGTAGAGCATCGGAATTCTATTCGGTGGTATTGAATTAATATCCTACTATTATCGGAGCAAACCGCCATGTCAGACGACTTTTCCTTAGACGAGCTTTTAAATAGAAGTTACTACGCCTTCAAAGAGGCAGAAAACCAAGTGGGACAGTGCAATGTTTTAGTCATCGGCAAAACCGGCGTCGGCAAAAGTACCCTGATAAATTCCGTTTTTCGCCAACGCTTAGCAGAAACCGGAGTCGGCCGCCCTATCACTCAAGGCATTCGCCAATATACCAAACCGAATTGCCCAATTACCGTCTACGATACTCCCGGACTCGAACTCAACGCCGAACAAATTAAAGTTATTCAATTAAACGTTGCTAAACTAATTGAAGACCAAAGACTCCTGCACCCCAAAGAACACATTCACGTCATCTGGTACTGCATCAATCACAGCGCCAATAGAATAGAATCTGTGGAGGAAAACTGGCTCAAAGAAATGGAAGTCAAAGATGTACCAGTTATTCTAGTGCTGACTCAGACGACATCTAAAAAGCCGAGCGAGTTTTTCAAGCAACTGGAACACATGAATTTGCCAGTCAGTCAAATCATCCCTGTGATGGCTGAACCGGAAGAAATAGATGAGGATTATACCGTAAAATCTCACGGTTTAGATAAGTTGGTAGATGCAACCTTTCAACTGCTACCGGAAGTAGCTAAAAAAGCTTTTGTTAAAGAACAAATAGCAAATATTGCGCTCAAATCCGATATGGCATTTAAGTATCTAAGTGCTTATGTTGCAGGTTCTGCGATTGTCGGTGCGACTCCTGTACCGTTTGCTGATGCGCCGATTTTGATGACCATGCAAACGGCAATGATTGCTAATATTACTGTGATTTTTGGAATGCCCTTTGATAAGGGGTTTATTTCGGCGATGCTGTCTGCTATTAGCGGCGCTGGCGGGGTTACTGCTGTCGGCAGAAGTATTGTTACTAATTTGATTAAAATGATTCCTGGTGCGGGTACTGTTGTCGGCGGTGCAATCTCCGGGGCAACGGCAGCAACTCTCACGCTTGCCCTCGGTTTGGCTTACATTGAAGTGCTTAAAGCTTATATGAAAGCTCAAATTAATGGGGAACAACTTTCTTTGCAGCAGTTAACCAAGATGTTTGTGGATTTTTATAAGGATTATGCTAGTTCTGGGCGTAAAACTTTGAAGGATGACAAACCGAATCAACCTAAGCCTCCCAATCAAATTAATATTGAGTAAATTGGGCAGGGGGCATAGGGCAGGGGGCATAGGTTATTTGTTAGTTCCAATTCCCAATTCCCAATTCCCAATTCCCAATTCCCAATTCCCAATTGATTGCTACAATATCAGTGAATTCTGCAAAAAGGAGTAAATAGCTATGGTAATGGCTGCCGTTTTATCAGAAAATGTTTCTCTAGAAGACTTTATGGCTAATCCCCCCGACGATATGGAATGGGTGGACGGGCAAATCGCGGAGAAAAATGGCATGACAGTAAAACACAGTCGAATCCAATCTAGACTAGATCGTTCTTGGGGAAATTACAAAGATTCTAGCGGACAAGGTGGCGAAGTGTATACAGAAGTTCCTTGCCGTACTGACAGGCGAGTGCGCCGTCCTGATGTAGCTTATCTGACTCCTGAACTTGTTGCTCAATATGGCGATGTTCCTACTTTGCCTCAAAGCCCGCCGTTAATTGCAGAAATAGTTTCTCCTACTGATATTGCGGAAGAGATTTTTCTTAAAGCACAAGAGTATTTAGATTCGGGTTGTCTGGAAGTTTGGATTGTTTTTCCAGAAAGTTGCTGGATAATTATAATGACTCAAACTCAAAAGTTAACTTTTAACTTGGGTTCTACAGTCAGCACTCAGCTAGTGCTGCCGGGTTTTAGTGTTGCGGTTGATGAGTTGTTGGTTTGAAGGTAAAGACTAATTAGGTATAAGTGCTTTGTGGCACAGTTCCCCCGTGAAGCTTGTAATAATTTGTGAAAAAGTCATTGACAAAATGCCGTAGCTTGCGGGGCGGGACGCCATCGCTCGCCCAGCCAATTAATAAAAAAAAATTATCAATAAAAAATGGAGTTGTAAAATTGCACAAAAGCACAAACAGCGGTAAAATACTGATTGCTTTGTTTGCAAATCTAGCGTAAATTCCAATTGGGGAATTAAAACCAATAATTGAAATATGTCTAAGACTTACACTGTTGAATTGATCCACCAAGGCACTACTTATACCGTAGAAGTACCCGAAGATAAACAAATTCTCCGCGCCGCCAACGCCGCCGGCATTGAGTTGCCGAGTTCTTGCAATGCGGGAGTTTGTACTACTTGCGCTGCTAAAATTATTGAGGGTCAAGTCGATCAAGTTGATGGCATGGGCGTTAGTCCCGAACTTCAGGCAGAAGGTTATGTGTTGCTGTGTGTTGCTTATCCCCGATCGAACTTGAAGATAGAAACCGAAAAAGAAGACATTGTGTACGATCGCCAATTCGGTAAATCCTAGGACTAAGCTAAAATTGAGCTAAGTACCGATCGCAGTAAAACCACTATGGATCGCCCGATGACTACCCATTTCATTTCCGCAGAAGTTGACCTCCACGATACCGCCGAAGAATTGCACTCGGCGATTGAAATTGAACTGCAAAAGCACGGCGAACCCCTGCGGTGGGCAGTCACAGACGTGGATGTCGATCGGCAAAAGGCTGTGGTAGAAGGCTACGTGCTCGTGGAAGCATCCCCCGCAACAGTGTGAACCGGCGCCCTTTAACAGTGGTTTTGATAGTCCCCACAGGCGTTGGAGCCTCGATCGGGGGCTTTGCAGGAGATGCGCTGCCCGTGGCTAGGGCGATCGCCCAAATTTCAGACACCCTGATCACTCACCCCAACGTCCTCAACGGCGCTCAACTTTATTGGCCGATACCTAACGCTCTCTACGTTGAAGGTTACGCCCTTGACAAATTTGCTGCCGGATGCTGGGGACTGCAACCGGTACATCAAAATCGCATCGGCTTAATCCTAGATTCCGCGATCGAACCAGACTTGCAGTTGCGGCACTTGCAAGCCGTTGATGCTGCCAGAGCTACATTGGGTTTGAATATAACCGATTATGTTTTAACCGATCGCCCTCTGCAAGTAGAATTGCGTATTTCTGAATCAGGGGCATCTTGGGGGACGATCGGCAATCCCGACAGTTTATTGCGCGCTGCAGAAAAATTAATCACACAAGCAAGAGTAGAGGCGATCGCAGTTGTGGCCAGGTTTCCCGACGATGAAGGCAGCCTCGCCCTCGAAAACTACCGCCGCGGCAAAGGAGTTGACCCCCTCGCCGGCGCGGAAGCTGTGATCAGCCACCTCGTCGTCAGGACGTTTAAAATCCCCTGCGCCCACGCCCCCGCGTTGTCTGCGCTTCCCCTCGATCCGCACCTGTCACCGCGATCGGCTGCTGAGGAAATCGGCTATACTTTCCTACCTTGCGTGCTTGCCGGCCTCAGCAAAGCTCCCCAATTGATACCGCCAGAAAGCCAGCAGCACAATCAATTATCAATTACCGCCGATCGAGTGGATGCGGTGGTGATACCCGCCACAGCCTGCGGCGGCAGTGCTATTCTGAGTTTGAGTGGGCGATCGTCGGTACAAATCATCGCTGTCGGCGACAACAAAACCCAGATGCAGGCGACTCCAGAAAAACTCGGAATCAAAGCTTTGCAGGTAAACTCATATTTAGAGGCGATCGGAGCGTTGGTCGCTTTGCGAGCCGGCATCAGTCCAGCTTCCTTGGGTGCAGATATCTCCTCCCTGCGTTGTTTGTCTGACTCAACAAAACAAATCTAAAATCTCAAACCTCAAATCTAAAAGTGATTAAGTGGCAGAAAAAATTCCCGAAAATCCTGAAATTGAACCCTTGACGCGCACCCAAGTTTTAGTAGCAATGGGCGTGACAGCAATTATGTTGCTGGCGGTAGCTAAATTGTGGTTGCTATTTGGATCGGTATCGCTTTTGCCAGTCAAATTGATAGGAATGGACTTGCTAAAAGGATGTGCGATCGGACTGGCAATTACAGGTGGCAGTGCGATCGTTTATCACCTCTGGCCGGGTTATCGCCGGAGTGCGGATGTTTACTTGGAAGTAGTGCTCAAACCTTTGTTTTGGCCAGATTTAATTTGGCTGGGACTACTGCCGGGACTTAGCGAAGAATTGCTATTTCGAGGCGTGATGCTGTCTGCTTTGGGATTGAATGTTACCAGTTTAGTTTTATCGAGTTTTTGTTTCGGTATTCTGCACTTGGGAGCCCTGGATCAGTGGCCTTATGCTGTTTGGGCAACGGCTGTCGGATTGCTGTTGGGTTACAGCGTTTTAGCTACTGGGAATTTGTTAGTCCCAATTACGGCTCATATCTGCACGAATTTGATTTCTAGCTGTGTTTGGAAGTGGGAACACAATCTGGTGAAGCGGTAGCTTGATCACAATTCCAAAGTGATTGAAATCGCGCCTGCGCCGAATATGGCAATAAATGCTAACGCGCAAGGGGGTTTTTAGATTGAACGAACCGCGAAGACGCTAAGAGCACGTTCGGCGAAGCCGTTCCCGTTCCCCGCAGGGGTTCGGTGAAGGGTAGGGTAGGAAGAGGAAGAGTTCACAGATGAGAAAAGGTTTTAACCGCCGAGTTTTATCTGTGTTAAGGCAGTTTGTAACTGCTCGATCGCACAATCAACTCACCTTGACGCGGATCGCGGCTGAAGATAAAAGCTCCTTCTTGAGTTTCGTCGCTTGACAAAAAATCAATTTGCTGGTCGCCGGATTCCAAGACTTCGCCGTTGACGCGCAATTCGGCAATAATTTGCACGGATTCTGCTGTTTCACCACCCGTGTTAGTTACTGTAAATGGCACGTAAAATTGCCCTTGATTTTCGCGAATAGGCGTGTTCCGAGTGACAGAAATAATCGGAGGTTCCTGCTTTTTAGTCACCCAGTTGTAGATTACGAGTCCGATGAGGATAGAAAGGATCGAGCAGGCGATCGCAAATGTCACCCATTCAGCAGGAGTTCTTTTTTGTTGCTGTTGGTTATTACTTTCACTCATACCGCCAACCTCCCCGCCGCGCCGCCAACAGCCGCCGGCAATCCCAATACTAACGTATAGTTCAACCAAATCGACCACGGGTCGTCAAAACTGAGTTTGTGGAAGAAAAACATCATAAATGCAGAAGCCGCCAGCGACACTAAATACGCCATGACAGTTTCGCTGAGGGGACGCTGAAAAATCCCTTGCTGCTGCTGCCGTTTTGCTTGATAAGTAAAGCCTGCTACAAATACAATACCGTAGGAAATTAGCAACGAAGCGGCGATAATTCCTAATTGCCAAGGCGGCGAAATACCTGCCGCTAGCATGGGAATTTCGTCAGTTGGGGCGATGTTGAAAGCAATGATCATCGCGCCGATTAAAGTAGCGCCGATATCTGCTACAGTTGCATTAATGGTAGGTTCCTTTTCGCTGTCTGAACTTTGATAGCGATCGCCACTCAAGAAACCGTTGGCCAGGGCTACTCCCAACGCAAATGGCAGGCCTTCAAAGATGATTTTCCCCAAAGTTTCTTGCAGCGGAGTCTGCGGGGTAATTTCCCTGAGCAAAAACAGGACAAAAGCCGCGCAGACAATGCCGATGGCCATCGCTTCTACGGTATCGATTGCAGCATCTAGCCAGCGGATATCTTGAGTTTTGCGAAAACCTTCCGTGCGAGTCAACAAGAAAACGACGAGAAAAGTAGTTGCGATCGCGATCGACATTTCCGCTGATGTAGTATACGAACCGATCCACCAAACCTCCATCGTATAAAGCAGGGGAATCCCGAACAAAAAGCCGCCCGATGCACCTCGAATGATGTCGTTTAGTTCCTTTGACCACTGATTTTTACGTCTTTTTGATTTCTTCATTTTTTAGTTAAAACGTACCTCACAAGCAATCTATAATTTAACATATTTCAAGTGTTATCATAGATAGCTTATGCACTCAACTTGGTGCATAAGCTATTAAAAATAACTTTCTATAAATTCCCGATTGAGTACAAATTCCTCTCAGTGTTTCTGATTTTATTTGAGGGTGGTTAGGCATTACTAACGGAGTCTCCATGCCATCCTGATTCTATGGCACCCTGACCATATGTTCGCCTTCTCTAATAATCCGAAAACCCAACAACTGAAATGTTCTGATGATTGGTCTTTTAGAAGCATCGACAGGAAACTTTGACATTAAATAGCCACCTCTGCTTCTAGCAAAAAAGTCTTGATTGCAGGTGATTCGTTTTCGATTGTTTCTTTGCCAAATACTTCGATGTAACAGCGAATAGCTGACTTGACATCAGCTAAGGCTTCTTCATAGGTCTCACCTTCACCAACTACGCCACTTTTGATTCCAAGGGGATAGGCTACATAACCATCAAAAAATTTTTCAATGAGGATGTTAAATTGTTTCATCTTCGCCTCTTTATTTTTAAACTAACTTAATTCACCACACCCGCGCGATCGCATAAGCATCAAAAATAGCATCAACGCTCAAAATCGGTATCTGTTCCGCCATAGATTGTGCAATTATCAGCCTGTCAAATGGGTCACGGTGATGCAAAGGCAGTGAAGCTACAACCTCAATGTGCTGGAGATTAATCTCCAGTAGTCCGATATTGCTAACAGTGAGTTGCTGTCCGACAAACTCCATAAAAGGCAGACTAAAGTTTAGCCTGCCTATGCTGTGCTTAATCGCCATTTCCCAGATGCTAGCTATACTGAGTAGCTTCTCGTTATTTTCATCCTCAATTAGCAGTTTGACATGGGCGCTAAGTCTAGGGTTGTCCGTGACATACCAAATGAAAGTATGAGTGTCCAACAACAACCTCATTCCATATACTCCTTAAACTCTTCTAGCGGTTCGTCAAAATCATCGGACATCCAAACCATTCCTTTAGCACTCCCAGCTTTGGATGGCCAGCGCTTCTTATTAGCTGGCGGTATTCCTACCAATTTTACAACAGGCTGGTTATCTTGAGTAATCGCAATTTCTTCCCCTCTCATCGCCGCTTCGATTAATTCCAGAAGCTTTTCTTTGGCCTCAATAATGTCTACTTGATACATAATTCGTGCCTCCTTACTCTCAATTTGCAACATTACCATTCTAACTCAATTAAACAAATCATCTTCCTCCAAATCAACCGACTGCAACTCCATATCACCAGACTGCAACTGAGCCGGAGTAGCAGGAATCGCCGCAATTATTGCATCGATTACTTTCGCCACCGGAATAATCTCCATCCCTAACTCTGGTACGGGTTGATTCTTAGGAATAATCGCCCTTTTGAAACCCAATTTCGCCGCCTCCCTCAGCCGCAACTCTAATTGGGAAACCGGCCGCACCTGTCCTCCCAAACCCACTTCCCCAAGTAAAACAGTGCGTGCATCAACCACCCGATCGCGAAAACTGGCCACAACGGCGATCGCAACTGCCAAATCCGCCGCCGGTTCATCCACCTTCAACCCGCCCACCGTCGCCAAAATCACATCTAATTTAGATAAAGGAATCCCCACCCTTTTCTCCAAAACAGCTAAAATTTGCTGCAATCTAGCATTGTCCACACCAGTAGTAGTACGGCGCGGCGAACCAAAACTCGCAGGACTAACTAACGCCTGAATTTCCACTAAAATCGGTCGAGTTCCTTCGCAAGTAACCGTCGTCGAAGTACCGGGAGAAAATTCATCTCTATTTCCTAAAAACAACTCCGACGGATTATCTACTTCTCGCAAACCGTTGGCTACCATTTCAAAAACACCGATTTCGTGAGTCGCGCCAAAACGGTTTTTCATCGATCGCAAAAGTCGATGAGAAGCAAAGCGATCGCCCTCAAAATACAGTACAGTATCTACCAAATGTTCCAAAACCCTCGGCCCGGCCAAAGCTCCATCTTTCGTAACGTGACCGACAATAAATAAAGTAATATTTTCCCTTTTCGCTACCTGCATCAAAGCCGAAGTACATTCCCGCACCTGAGCCACCGAACCCGGAGCCGATGTTAAACTAGCAAAATAAATAGTTTGGATGCTGTCAATCACCGCCACATTCGGTTTCAGCGCTTCCAACTCCCGCAAAACAACTTCTAAATCCGTCTCTGGAAGCAAATAGAAATTCTCCGCTGAATTGTCCTCGGAATCCCTTTTAGCTTCCCCATTGCGGCCGGATTTATGTCCGCCGTTGCTTGACAACTCAACCGGATTAGCTACGCCCAAACGCTGCGATCGCAACTTCACCTGCTGGCCGGACTCCTCCGCACTGACATACAGTATCCGATCCTTGCGGGCCAACATATTCGCCACCTGCAACAGCAGCGTCGATTTGCCGATTCCCGGTTCCCCGCCAATCAACACCAGCGAGCCCGGAACAATCCCGCCTCCCAAAACTCGATCGAGCTCCCCGTAACCAGAAGGCCAGCGAGACTGAGTTTGGTCGGAAATCTGCGATAATCTGAAAGATACCCTTGGTTGACCCTTCGACTTATCAGGGGGCGAACCGCCCACTGTCTTAGTTGTCACCCCAGTTAAACCAGCCCGCGGCACACCAGCAGTAGGTTGCTCTAACTGCTCGTCAAAAGAATCCCACTTCTGACAGCTAGGACATCTGCCAAAATATTGTGGTGAATCATACCCGCATTCCCGACAAATATATTGTATTCGAGGCTTAGGCATTGTTTACTATGATAAATAGTCACCCTAACATTTAGAAAAGTCTGATTTAAAGCAATTATCAAGCTTTCAGACCGATCCCCGCCCATGATTCAATTTGTGTCTTCTATGATAGGGTACAAAAAATTAACATTATCTGAAATGTAACTTAAGGAGTGCTCGGTAACTTGGAAAATCATAAAGAAAAAATTCTGGTAGTCGATGACGAAGCCAGTATCCGCCGCATTCTGGAGACTCGCCTTTCCATGATTGGCTACGATGTCGTCACCGCTGCTGACGGCGAAGAAGCTCTCGAAACATTTCGCAACACCGAACCCGACTTAGTGGTTTTGGACGTGATGATGCCGAAGCTAGACGGTTACGGCGTCTGTCAGGAGTTGCGTAAAGAGTCAGACGTGCCTATCATCATGCTAACTGCTTTGGGAGACGTAGCCGATCGCATCACCGGTTTAGAATTGGGCGCCGACGATTACGTCGTCAAACCTTTCTCTCCCAAAGAACTTGAAGCCCGCATCCGTTCGGTACTAAGGAGGGTTGACAAAAACGGAGCATCAGGCATTCCTAGCTCTGGAGTCATCCACGTCACCAATATTAGGATTGACACCAACAAGCGCCAAGTTTACAAAGGCGACGAACGAATTCGCCTCACGGGCATGGAATTCAGCCTGTTAGAACTGCTTGTCAGCCGTTCTGGAGAGCCTTTTTCGCGATCGGAAATTTTGCAGGAAGTGTGGGGATACACGCCTGAACGCCACGTAGACACCCGCGTAGTGGACGTTCACATCTCGCGGCTTAGGGCAAAGTTGGAAGACGACCCCAGCAATCCCGAATTAATTCTCACCGCCCGTGGCACCGGCTATCTGTTCCAGCGAATTGTCGAAATTGGAGAAGTAGGATAAAGTCACTTGGCAGTTGGCAGTTGACGGTTGACGGTTGACGGTTGACAACCAACAGTCAACAGTGAACAGTCAACAGTGAACAGTCAACAGTGAACAGCCAACAGTGAACAGCCAACTGACAAATGACTAAATCTGATCCCAATAAAGTTTTGCGGCAATTGCCGTTAGTTGCAGGAGGGCTAGCAGGTACGCTGCTAATGGTCAACCGCTTGCTGACAGAGCAAATTACAGATTCTCAAGCTCGATCGGACGCTTTGGGAGTAATTATCAGCGCTTTGCTGATTTTAACAGGTTTGCTGTGGCAGCAGGTGCAAGCGCGATCGCCTGATTCTGTAAAACTTATCGGCGAAGAAGGTTTTGAATTTGCGCCGGATTTGCCGGATGCCGTGAAAATAGAATTAGCCTGGGCGTCGCGTTTGCTGTTGACAAATACCGCCACAAGGTCGATCGTAATTGTGTATCAGGGAAAAGTCCTATTGCGGCGCGGCATTTTAGGCATCAATCCCGAAGTCAAACCAGGACAGATATTGCAGCGAGTGCTCGACAAAAACAAACCAATTTATTTAGTAAATCTCAATATTTATCCCGGCAAAATTGAATTTGACTATTTGCCAGAAAATACTCAAGGAGTCATTTGTCAGCCGATTGGCACCCAAGGCGTTTTAATCTTAGGTGCTAACGCGCCCCGCAGCTACACCAAACAGGATGAAAACTGGGTTGAAGGCATTGCCGACAAACTAGAAAATACCATCAATCAATTTTAGATTTTAGATATAAGATATAAGATTGCACAATGCCAGCCCTCTCAACGTGCGATCGTCTTCCAGGGCTGCGCTAACGACGGATTTGCCTCATTCTAGGTGTTGGCTATCGGCAATAAACAAGATTTATTACCGATATATTTTGAAAAGAAAAAGAGCGAGCGCTCCCCCCAACAAAATTTGCAGGGTTTGAGAGTCTTCTTCACCACTCCTGAGCCGACTGCGTACACAGGGCGCACCTTAGTCCTCAACAACGCTCTTTGGGTGCGCTAGGCGCACCTTACTAGCTCACAAATCGCAACTCAAAACTCAAAACTACTAGCGAGCCCAGTCAGTACCGCGCCACAGCGTAAAAAACAAAACACTAGAAATCAGCGCGCCCAGCAGCCACTTAACAGCATTTTTAAATAACCCCACGCGCTGATTTGACTGAACCGCAGCACTTTGCGTCTGTAACCGTTCCTTAGCCGGAGTAATTCTCGAAAGAATTTGCTCTTTCAATTGCTGTGGGTTTTGTGTATCCGCTTGTACCCCCAAACGAGTAAGTTCCCCCGCCAAATTCCTTAAATCTTCAGGACTACCCTTCTTTAGCCGATCTTCCACCTGCTGCAACTGAGCTAATTGTTGGTTTGCTTGAGTAGTAATTTGCTGGTTGTTTTGGTTGTTCACATAGATAGTGCCAAAAATTCCCAAAGGCAGCATCAACAGGAAAAGCAGACCTAGCAGCAGACAAACCCAAGACAAAACCTTCAAAAAAACTTCTTCCAAACCTCTGCGATCGTACCCTTCGCCAAAAAATATCAGCGCCATTGCCAGTAAAGGAACGGGCACCCGTTCCACTACAGCCCCAATCGTTTGCAATTCCCAGAGGCGATTGCCAAAATTTGCTGGTATAAGAACTGCAATCGTATCTAATACAGACAAAATTAATAGACCGTAGCCAATCCAACGCAGTCTGTAGATAGAAAAACCTTGTTCGCCTTGTAAGTCATTCATAAAATAATCAGAGTTGTTGTTAAGAAAAATCTCTCTTGACCCCGCCCAAGAGCGGATACAAGCCCCAGACAACAGTCGTGGAGAGTCAAACATTTTAGACTCTTGTTCCAGCTTCCCGATTCACCTGTGGAGTAAATATAAAAGCTAAAAGCTAAAAGCTAAAATCGACGGAATCGAGTCAAGGTTTGGGGAATCGCGGCTGCCACCACTCATACCAAGAAACCCAAGCATTCTCTAGAATTTTTTTGGCATCTTCTGGAGTTGTTTTATCCAAAGGCACAGACATCTGAGTCCACAAACAGCGTCTGTCTTGAATATTTCCCCTACCCAACAACCAAAACAGAATACGGTTTGGCTGCCAATCACGAGTATTTCGATTATATCTAAACTGTTGGGAAGTTACTGTAGGACTGCCATTAGGATTGATACACGAACTCAAATACAGTCGATTTTGCTGTTGCAAAATTCCGTGAAACCCCGCGCCTTGAGTGTTTGCCAATGCTAGTTTACCAGGAGACGACTTGAGAACTGTATGTCCCTTCATCATACCTTGCACATCCCCAATGGTGTCTACCGCATAGCGCATCTCTATTTCTAGAGCCCTGCTATTTTTTTGATATTCATATTTCCTGGCAGCTTTGAATTCTGAATTGTCGCTAATTTCGAGAGGCGCGCTCTTTTTTAGTTCCCAATCGGCTAGAGGCACCGACTCGGGAAACTCAAACGGGGTTGCCACATTCTTGCCGTCCGATGGATAGAAAACCAGTTTTCCGGCAACCAACAAGACCCCTCCCAAAGTAACAGCCAACAGGGAAAGCCTCAGTGGTTTCCAAGAGGTAATAGCCATTAGCAATTCTGTCCTTCCTGATTTGGGGGTTGGTCTTTCAAAATTGCAAACCAGCAGAATAGCCCGAAAATAAATACAGCAATCATCGAAAATATTACCGAACCATTTCCTTCGTGCCAGTATTTAAATGCTTCGGATTGAGATAGCGATACCAGCACGGCCAGGAGACCAACTCGCGCCGCATTAACTAGAAATGCAGTAATTATGGCCACGAATGGCAATACAATTTTCTGACCCGTAGTGGTAGGAAACATCAGTAAGAAAACCAGAGCTAGTCCTAACAATTGTAGCATCGCATTTACGCCGGAACAGCCGTGATATACTTCCACGCTGCCCTTTTCCAGGATGAGAAAAACCCCTTTTCGCACCACTTCAAATCCTAGATAGTGGAGGAGGAAAGCTGAAAATTTTGCTGTTAATAGGGCAACATCAACGAATACTCCGATCAATCCTGGAGGAATAGCTGTATAGCCAAGAATTAGAAGTTCCTGCCAATATTGTTTGAGTCCTTTTGTGCCGGAAGCCAGCAATGCGAGACTGATTCCAGACAAAAAAGGCGTTGCTCTGATAAAAAAGTCGTATCCCGATATCGAGGAACTTTTGAGCAATATTAAAGCAATTAACGCTGTCCCAAAGAAGCTGGCGAAGACTCCGCTTTCAAAATTTAAGGATTCGTGCCTTTCCCAAATTAGAAATGCTACGACTCCCCAAAACAGTAACATTGTACCGAACAGGTCTGTGTCGTTTGTTCTGGAAGTTAGAGTTAGGTGTAGGGCAATCAAACCGGAGGCGATGCCTAACAGCCAGTATTTAGGTTCTTGGATGTGCTTGAGCGAGTTTATTTCGGTCATTGCTGCTTTTTGTTTTTCCTAAAAGCTTCTAAAATGCTTAAGCTTGTAACTCTATTAAAATTATCAGCTACAAACACTTAAATTTATGCGTTTGGTATGATTTTTCACTAAATCTTCACAATGATTGACAATGGCGAATGTGTGTGATACTTGCCTGCACCCAATTAATTCTGAAGTTAGGAGCAAAGACCAAAGAAAACAGGTTTTTTAACTCGGATCGATCGCACTTAACGAAAGATTTTCCTTTCTCTAACCCGGTTTCTGCGGCGAGAGTTTAAATGTAAAGCTTGGAGGCAAGACAGAAACCTTTCTGGACGCACTCTTGAGCTGGAAAACCAGTTTTTTACTGGTGCGGGTTTGTGGTAGCCCGTGCGTCCAGGAGTAGATTAGTTAGAGTAGACTTTCCGGTAGTAAGTTTGATATTCCTCCGAAAGCAGGGGTTCCCACCACTCCCGATGGGCTAAGTACCATTCTACAGTCTGTCGCAAACCTTCTTCAACTGTTACTGAGGGAGTCCAACCTAACTCTGTTTTAATTTTGGTGGCATCAATAGCATAACGCCGATCGTGCCCGGCTCTGTCTTTGACAAATGTGATCAATTGTTCGCAAGGACGGGCGGGTAAATCAGAAGCTAATTCATCCATTAGCTGACACAGCATTTTTACTAAATCGAGATTTTTTACCTCGTTGTTGCCGCCAACATTGTAGGTTTCCCCAGGCTGACCACGGTGAATAACGGCATCTAAAGCGCGGCAGTGGTCGAGAACGTAGAGCCAATCTCGCACGTTTTGACCGTCGCCGTATACTGGCAGCGGTTTGCCCAATAGCATATTGATGCACATTAATGGAATGAGCTTTTCTGGGAAGTGATAGGGGCCGTAATTGTTTGAGCAGTTGGTGATAATTGTCGGGACGCCGTAGGTGTGGAAATAGGCGCGGGCGAGGTGGTCGCTGCCAGCTTTGGAGGCTGAGTAGGGGCTGTTCGGCGAGTAGGCAGTTGTTTCTGTGAAGGCTGGGTCATCGGGGCCGAGACTGCCGTAAACTTCGTCGGTAGAAACGTGGAGGAAGCGCATTTGTGCTTTGAGAGATGCCTCATCAATTGCTTCAAAATGCTTGCGGAAGGCTTCTAAAAGTGTGAAGGTTCCGACAACGTTTGTTTGAACAAAGGCGGCAGGCCCGATAATTGACCTGTCAACGTGGGATTCTGCGGCAAAGTGCGCGACTGTGGTGATGTTTTCTTCTTTGAGCAAGGTATCGACTAAGGTACGATCGCAAATATCCCCCTGCACAAACCGAAAATTTTCTCCTCCTTCCAAAGTTGCCAGGGTTTGTCGGTTTCCGGCGTAGGTTAAAGCGTCGAGTACGACGA
This sequence comes from Microcoleus sp. Pol10D4, assembly GCF_036701555.1. Taxonomy (NCBI): domain Bacteria; kingdom Bacillati; phylum Cyanobacteriota; class Cyanophyceae; order Oscillatoriales; family Microcoleaceae; genus Microcoleus; species Microcoleus sp. Pol10D4. Next base: position 12,099 of record NZ_JAUBRA010000083.1, on the reverse strand, counting down.
CTCGATCGCCCGGATAGCTGCTGCACCAGTGATGCACAAAATTCGAGCCGATAAATCCAGCCCCGCCCGTCACCAACAATCGGCGAGGGGCTCGCTCAATGCCTTGATTCGCGTTGTCTGTCATAAAAATAAGAGTTATTCCAATAACTAAGCCTTTACAAAAGTAGCCTTAAAAGTAGTTTGTCACCAACTGTTTGCCACTCTGTAATTAAATTTTCTACTGTCTCACCTCAGATTTTCTAATTTGGGCGCGATCACAGTATTGGTTCACAAAACTTGAACTTCTACCGTTCTGTTAGCCCAAACGCTTACAGAGCAACCATTCTAGATATTTAGGCGGGCAATTTTAAATTTGAATTGGGTGAGGCTATAGCTGACTTTTGCGATCGATCCGCGATATCGGCGGCGCGCAGAGTTGATACATTTGTAAAGAGCTGTTACCATTAATTTTTTAATTATCCTTTACAATCTCCAGAGCACCATGAAGAAGTTTCAAGTGTTAGCTGGCATTGCTTCCGTCGTCGCGATCGCAAGCAGCATCGCCATAGGTGACGCTGCATCTGCTTTCCCCTGTTCCTACAGCAAATCTGGGGCGGCGAAATCTGGTTCTGCAACAACCCTCCTAGGTTCTGGCGGCTCGGAGCGCATGAATCCGTGGAAATCCTACAAAACAGCAGCTCTCGGTTTCCTCGGTTTGGCTGGGCTTGGGGGTGCAGGTGCGGCCTACATGAGCTACCGCGCCGGCAAGCGCGCTTCTGCTGCTTGCGCTGCGATGACCGATAATTTTGAAGTTTTTGAAGAGTCGATCGATCCGATGGCAGATGCAGGTGTTTCTGGACACATGGAAGTTCCGGCCTTGCTCGATTTGGCGGCGGCGGGTGCTGTAGCTGAGTCAGCAGATGCGGTTGCAGTCGTTCGCGAACACCCAGAAGCTCCAGGCGGTGAGCTGGATTTGCCAGTTTCGCCAGTTGCCGAGTTGAGTTCTGAAATTGCGATCGAACAAGTCCAAAGCGCGAGCCTCAAATAGTTATCTCAAACCAAAGTATTCGCTGAGCGCACCTCCAATCTTCCAAGATTGGAGGTTTTTTGATTTGAAGTTATCTACCCCTACAATTTCTTGTCATTGCGATCGCCAAGCACTGCAAACAATAGACATATGAATCGATAGCACACAATATCATATTCCTGCGAAGCAAAAAAGTGCCGAATTAATATCAATTAAAAAAACTATTGCTACCATCATCAATCTCATAGCAATTATTAAAAGTCGCTGCTCTCCGTCAGGACAAGGCTGTGCGGTTTTCCTACTGTATTTGAACTGTATTTGAGCCGATTCAAAACTGCTATAAAATTAGATGAGTCAAAGCGAGAGAGTAGGCGGTCGAGGCGATCGCTAAAAATACTCTTCAGATCAATCTGAGGGTAGACGGCAAGAGTTCAAATCCCCTGCTATGGTGGGAAATATAGCCCTACAGATGACAACTATAGGTTATTGTCAGGAACCTCAGCCTAAAGGCATGAGGCTTGAAGGAGAAATCTAACAAGCCATTCTGACGGGCCTAAGTCTTAATTGACTACGTTTTTTGAGTCACGACACTCCTTGAATGCGAAGCTAGTTTTCCGCTCTGTCGCTAGTAGTTAAACAACTTTAAGGTCCCTGAAGTAGTGCTGCTAGCCTAACAAGCTCTTAAAACAAAGGCGCGTGCTAACTTTACTCCGCAAGGAGAACGGGACAACCATATCCCGGCGGGGAGGCAACCATACCTCCCCAACCCCGCAAGGGAATTGTAAAGCCGTCCTTCTAGGACGGGGTTTCAAACCCATAATTCTGATGAATGCTTGGCGCGATCGATTCAATCAATTTACAGGTAAAACTAGATTGGCAGTTTGCCGCGTGTTCGTTCACCTAACAGGCGAAGAAGTTGCACCGCTGTTAGGAGTTCTCAACCGCACCGCCAGACAAGCAATTGATGCCGATGGCGACATAGTAGTTTTAGGAGAAGGTCTTGTAGAAATTTGCAATCACCTGTTGCAGTACGACAACTACTGGCAATCAGCCGCCAATGAAGGCGATGTTTTTTGGAATGAAGGCGAAGCCGGCGATTATGTGGATGAACTTTTCATTGATTCAGCCGATCGCTATCTCAGCGAGCCTCAATACAGCACATCTGTTTATGATAAAAAATCCCCCTTGTCTTTGCCGGTAACTAGAAATATCGTCGTGATGCTGACAGTTGCTTATGAAGGCGAAGTTCCTGCCCTAGAAACTGACCTTGCTGACATCAGCGCGCTGAAAGTCGGTTTAAAAGCCCTGATTAATTTACATTACCAAGAAAGGCTCCGAGCTGTGCAAGTTCACTTTTCTCCCGCACAGTTGGGAGACGAACTTACCAACGACCAAGTGTTGGTCAATTTCCCAGAACTTATTCCCCTTTAAGGAAGGAGTAATTAGTTATTAGTTATTAGTTATTAGTTATGTGCGGTGCCCAGAGCGGAGTCGAAGGGTTATTTGCTACCAATGCGCGATGCCCGATGCCCAATGCCCAATTCCCAATTACTATTTATGATGCTGCGAAAACTGACAATTTATTTAATGGCTTTAACTTTTTTATGGACGGCGACAGGCTGCGGTTCTCCTCGCACACAAACTTCTACAAATCCTGCTGGAAATCCGAATATTAACACAGTGCGTCCTGCACCAAATAATAACTTGAGTCAAGGTCAATATCCTGTACAGCAAGTTACTTACAACGATGCTGATGGCGAATACAGTTTGATGTTGCTGAATACTCCCCCCGGCAGTCCCCCAGTTTACCGCACTAGGGACTTGCAAATGGCTCGCTTAACGGATGAAGAAATATCGGCAGGCAAGAAAAGTTATCTAAATGTGGATAACAATCAAGCGGTTTTGCATTTGACAGAAGATTTTAAAATTGAGTACGTTCACAACGTGACTGAAACTGTTCCTAATCCTCAAACAGGTCAGCCCCAAACCGTAGTAGTGAGACAGCAATCTGGCTTCTGGGCCCCGTTTGCAGGAGCTGTGGCCGGTCAGGCGATCGGCAGTTTGTTATTTAGACCGCGATATTATATGCCGCCAGTCTATCAGCCGGGGATTATGACAGGATATGGCGGGTATGGTAATACTTACAACCAAGCTGTTCAGCAGTATCAAACTCGGTACCAAACTCCGCCTCCTGCTGTGAGAAACCGTCAAGTTTTAAGGACGACCGGCCGCTTGCGATCGCCCACATACAACCAGCCCGTAAGACCCTCAGTACGTCCAAATGGCAATCGATCGACCGGTTCGGGTTACGGTGGCAGCACTTTGAGGCGATCGCCCAACTCAAATTCCCGGCAGCAAAGGCGGAGTCCGAGTTTTGGGAGTGGCAGGAATTCTCGTCAACCGAGTAGGAGTCGGTCTTTTGGGAGTGGCAGAAGGCGTTAAGAATGTAGGGTGCATCGCCATCGAATATCTGCGCCTTAGTGGGAAGTTTCCTGCAGCGAGACACCCTACAACTACCAAGGTCGATCGAGTTATATTGTTACGCGGGGATTTTTACCGACTTATAGGGTTGGATGAGAATTTCAGCCGGAATCCCCAGTTCTTGATTCAACTTCCGAATCATCTCCAATGTCAAGGAACGTTTACGAGATAAAACCTCAGACACCCTAGCCCGACTACCGAGACATGACTCTAAATCGATCCGGGACCATCCGCGAGTTTCGATGTAATAATAAATCGCTTCGATCGGATCGGGGATTGCGATCGGAATGTGTTTCTTCTCGTAAGCTTCCACTAAGGTGCTGAGGATATCTAATCGATCGTACTCAGGAGTGTTTGGGGCTGCATTAAACAGTAACTCGATTTCTCGAAGGGCTTCCTGATAGTCGGTTTCATTTCTAATTGGGCACAATTCCATACATCCACCTCTATTTAGACTATTTCTGCATCTACTTTGTCATACTCGGCATGAGTGCCAATAAATCGGATGATAATAATACCAAGGTCATAGCGAATTGCCACAATCAGCCGACACTTCTATCATAACGCGATCGCATCTTGCTCACTAGAAGGTAAGGTTTTCAATCGGGCGATCGCTCGTTGAAGTAACTTTGACCATGTGCATCACTCACCATTTTTCCACGTATGCAAAGATGCGCGTAACTTTTCAAGCTCATCATCCTTAAAGCACTTGGAAAAAGAACGATCTTTGTAGGCATTTGGATGTGGAAGGAAAGCAAAAAATCTTTCATGGCTCCCTATCTTTATTGCCTCAGACACTGAGATTTTTTCAGGAATATTGAATTGACTTTGAATTGCTTTCCTTGCACGTTCTCCCAGCACCACAATTACTTTTGCCCCTGCCAGTTCTAAAGTCCTCAACAAATAGGCTTCAACACATTTATATTGCGCTCGTTCTACGCCAATTTCCTTATGGGATTTACAATGCACTATTTCGGTAAGTGCATAATCAATTCCTGGAAGCACATCCCGTTCAAATAACTCCATAGCACGTTGCCGGACTGCTGCCCAGAACTTAACAGCATGGCTATATGTCCCGTCCATTAGTAAGGATTTCGTACCATTGACGATCCATTCCTTGCGTCCCCCTCCAAAACGATAACTGAAGTAATCTTCCATATCATCGTCTGACCAAGACCAATTTGGGTAGTTTTCACCAGCGCCAATTGATGGATTTGAACTCAGAAAAAGAATAGGAGCTTTCTCTATATGTCCACTCCAAGGCTCAGGTACTTGAAACTTGTCTAAATTGAGCGATCTTTGATAATCAACAATTTCGCTACATGGATGTTCAGCAGCAGGATTTTCTCGACAGAACCGTGCATGGGGGCAATGAGCAATTTCATGTAGCAGAGTTATCTCAGACATTTTAAATGTTGGATTGCTGAATGTTTCAATTATTTGCGGCTTTTCCAATACCCAGGCTCTCGACTGCAATGCGTTACTGCGAGAATCAAAATGTACTACATAGTATTGGACAGCTTCAGCATATTCGGCAAGTGCTTCAGGATGAAATACATACTTCATGGGTCAAGCAACAGCCTCACTTGAGCTAAGGCTTCATCCCCCGGAATTGCTTGCACAGCACCGCTTCGGATCTCGTTACGTCGTTTATGAGCCTCAGTTGTCCAAGCTGCCTGAATTATTGGGTCGATATCGAATTCTAAACTTTCTGCGAGTTTTTCTGCCAAAAGCGCTCTTGATGCACTAGGCAGAGATAAAAGCTCTTCTGTTAGTTGTTCAATTGACCGCATAGCTTGTCGCCAAATGCTTAATTACGATCGTAATGTAACAGATTTTAGACCAATAGAAGGTCATTGATCCGGGGTTGATGTGGTTCGCGATCGCGACTATCGAACAGTGAGCGAGAAACAGTTTATCAAACAGTATAAACTCCCTCAATCAACAATCGCTATGCTTTAATTAATAAAGCATCTGTCCTTTCACCATCGGATAGCTGACATGACCCAAAGCCTCAACCCCACAACCTTACCTCCCGCTTTTCCCGATCACACCCAACTACCTGACTCCGACGGCACGTTTGTGAAAAACTTCCAAGAACATCCCCAGAGTATCCTACTCACCGACTCCCTGGAAACCACACTGCAAACCCTCCACCCGGACGGACAATATGCTATAGGGCAAGATTGTGGCATCTACTGGCGCGAAACCGACCCTCCAGAAAAGGGAGCCGAAGCGCCTGACTGGTTCTACGTTCCCAACGTTCCGCCCCTAATAGATGGGGAAATTCGGCGCTCTTACGTGATTTGGCGCGAGTATATTGTGCCATTGATTGCGATCGAATTTGCTAGTGGTAATGGCTCTGAAGAACGAAACAATACTGCCTTATCTCGCTTACCAGAAGGTGTCAACCAGAAACCCGGAAAGTTTTGGGTATACGAGCAGATTATTCACATTCCTTACTATGCGATATACATCATTAAAACGAGCGAATTGGAAGTCTATAACTGGGTGAATACTCGTTATCGCCGTTTGCAACCGAACGATCGCGGGCATTATCCGATCGACCTGATGGGAGTAGAGTTAGGTGTGTGGGAAGGTAGCTATCAAAATCAGCAGCAGCGATGGTTGCGTTGGTGGGATAATCAGGGGAATTTGTTGTTAACTGGTAGCGAACAAGCTAGACTCGAACGCCTCCATACCGAACAGGAACGCCAACGCGCTGACGCTGAGCGAGAGCGAGCCGATCGCGCAGAACAAACCCAACGGGATGCGATTCCCCAACTGCTGGCAATGGGTTTAACCGTAGAGCAAGTGGCTCAGGCGCTGTCGCTGTCGGTGGAAGATTTGCAGAGATTGGGTTGACAGTTAACTTTAATGATTCAGAAACAAAATCTCTTTTCTCGAATTGCTGGTATTTCTACGATCGTCCTTTGTACAGTCGGCGGATTATTTTTACTTAAAAAACCCGTACAATCTATTCCCGCAAAACCAGCACCAGAGGAAATTGTACTAGATGCCGAAGTGCGATCGCTCCCCGGAAAACTCGACAACATCCCCCTCTTCAACAGCGACAGTCCCGAATGGGTCAAAAAAGAAGGCATTTTGCTCTCAACCTTTCCCCCAGACGGCAAAAAAGTCCCAGCGGCTCACCTTAACTTTGCCTTTCAAGGGCAATTTAACCTGTTTGCTCACCACTTTTCTCACACTCCGCTGAATTCTAGAACTTTGTATATCGCAGCTTTGCTCTACAATCCCGGCTCCGAACCCGTGACGGTGGAAGTGTTGCAGGCTGCCAGTTACCTGATGGAACCGGACGCGCCGTTCAAACAAAAGCCAGCACTAAGTGAGAGTCCCAACGGCGAAGTATATTCCGGCCCTGGAATTCGCGCTGTCGATAACGTTTTGCGGGGAATGCGGCAGCCGGATTTTCCCGAAAAACTGCTCATTGCACCGGGAAAAACCGCATTGTTGATGAATCGCCCTATTCCCGTGCGGGGTCTGGAAAAGCCGATAAATGGTCGTTCTACCTTTGGGCGGCTCAAAAGTAGCGGCAAGGTTTATGCCGCTACTTTGGCAATGTATGCACCTCAAAATGCTGATGGGGGCGAGCGCGCGCCAACTCTGGAAGAATGGCAGCAATTGCTGAATAATGGCGGTTTGGCAGGCCCCCGCGACAAAACCCCGACTCCCCCCGACGCGACTTCGGGAAGCCTGATTTACGGCCGCGTAGCAGGGGTGCAGCAAGGTTCGGGATGGGAAGCGGAATTAGTCGATCGCGATTCTAAAAATCTGGCAATTCCCCAGACTGGAAAAGCGATATCCTATGCGATCTCTACCTTGCGCGGGGGCACTTTGGGAACCCAACAAGTGCAAGCAGGAAAAATGCTGGCGCGCTATCCCGACACCGCTTACGAAGCCCACGGCAATTACGGCGTACACTACAATCTGATTTTGCCACTGCATAACACTGCCCAAAAACCGCAAACGGTAGCGGTGAGTTTGGAAACGCCTTTAAAAGAAGATCGACTCTCAAAAAATGGATTGCGATTTCGCCAACCTCCCCTAGATTTTCCCTATTTTCGAGGTACTGTGCGGCTGCGCTACCGAGATGATGGAGGTTACGATGTAACTCGCTACGTGCATTTGTGGCACCGTTTCGGTCAAGTTGTGGAACCGATGGTAAAGTTGAGGTTAGCTGCGACAGAAACGCGATCGGTAAAAGTTGATTTTATTTATCCTCCCGATTCCACGCCGCCGCAAGTATTGACAGTGAGAACTTTGGAATAGTTGATTTATTTATTTCAGTCACTACCAGACCCAAAAAATATGTGATTTAATTTCTACATTGGTCTGTAGGTGACAATATGTCTTCTTCACAACCCCCGTCAGGGGAAAGAAATCCTCTAGGATTGGATGAATTGATTGCTATCTTGGTTGCCTTCGGCACGATGGGAGCAATTTTATTTTGGGTAACAGGTAAAAATCCCGATCGATTGAATGCCAGAAATTGGCAATTTCCAGCCGTTTTCTCTCAGCCTGCTGTTACGCCCGCGACTCCGGGAATATTAACGCCAGAATCCCCAAATTCGGATTTGCGATCGCCCGCTACAACTATCATTCCCTCACAACGGGAAGTCACACCTGTGGCACCTTTAGGGCCGATTTTACCCCAAACTCCTCCCGTGGGTGTAATCGTTGTTCCTCCCAAGCCAATTGCGCCATCGACTCCCAATCCAGCAATTACCCAACCCAAAGCCGATAAACCCAAAGCCGATAAACCCAAAGTTGGGCCCGTTATATTCTCCGATGTTCCAGACAAATATTGGGCGCGTCCGTTCATTGTCGCTTTAGTCGATCGCAAAATCTTTACTGATTTCACCGACAGCAAATTTCGTCCCGACGAACCGATCACGCGAGCCGAACTAGCGCGCTTAATTCAGCGAATGTCCGACGACAAAAAGCCGATCCGAAAACCAATTGATTTTAAAGACGTAAAAGACAAGAGTCCTGTTGCTCCCGCGATCGACCACACCGTCAAAACTGGATATCTTAAAGGATACCCAAACAATGAGTTCCGTCCCGAAAAACAGATTCCGCGTGTCGAAGTAATCGCAGCTTTAGCGAGCGGTTTGAGCCTGAAACCATCAACAAAAGCAAGCAAAACTTTACAACTTTATACAGACAGGACAAAAGTGCCGAAATGGGCAGTTAACAAAGTAGCAGCAGCCACGGAAGCTGGCATTGTTGTCAACCACCCGAAGCGCGCACTTTTGCAGCCAAATAGAACTGCAACTCGCGCTGAAGTAGCAGCCATGATTTACCAAGCTATGGCCAAAAGAGGTCAAGTGCCTGCTAAGTCTTCTGAGTATGTTGTGAAGCCTGCAAAGTTGTCCAAGTAAGATTTTAGGGGCGTTGCTCTGAGCAACGCCCCACAATAACATTTAATCGCTCTTGTTTGTAGTCAGGACTGAAGCCCTAACTACGAAGCAGCTAAATTAATCTTGAAACACCATAATACTGCCCGAATAGCAAGCTACCCAAACCTGATTTGTTTCCGAATCGTAAGTAATCCCGATCGGACTTGAATTAACCTTCACTGTTTGCAGCACTTTCATATCGCTCGTCCTAACTTTGCTAACAGTATTCGAGAAATAGTTAACCACATAAAGCAGTTTTCCCTGATCGGAAATTGTCATGCTGCGAGGTGCTTTTCCTGTCGAAACTTTGTCCACCACTTTACCAGTTTTTAGGTCAATTTTTGCCACATTTCCTTCACCATTTAAAGTGGCATAAAGATACTTCCCATTGGGATCGATCGTCAAATGACGCGGCGCATTGCCAATATTTCTCAGCCATTCTACCGAAAAGTCTATGAGATTGACTTTCGCAATATTGGAAGAACCCATGATGGCAACATAGGCATTTTTTGAGTCGGGAGTAACAACAATACCCCGAGGATATGCACCCAGTTTCACTCGCTCGATTTCAAGATTTTTATTAATATCAACTACGCTCAAATCCCAACTGCACCAATTGCTAGTGAGGGCGAAGCGATTGTCAGGCGAAACAGCATTGAATTTCGGAACTGCACCTACAGGAATTACCTTTTCTATTTGCAAATTTTGGGTATTGATGCGGTAAAGAAAACTTTGGTCGTGTTTTGCCGCTGGAGAACACCTGTCGGTTCCCGGATTGCTAAACCCCGAACCGTACATTTTGTAGTTGGAGACGTAGGCATATTTGCCATCGGTTGAAAAAGCTGCTTCTACGGGAGAACCTTTATAATTGCCTTTGAATTTAGAAAAGCCGAACTTCGACAAGTTTACTGTATCGGGAATAGTCTTGACTAAATTAAAGTTCCTGTCATAAACTGTGATTGTGTGGCGGTACATCATGTTTTGAGCAAAAAACAAGCCATCTCCCGAATAAACTATTGATTTTGGCGAGATGTTGCCGTAAATTGTTTTTTTCAAGGTCATTTTTCCTTGAGTGTTGTCGGGAGGATTTACTAGCCTTGTGGGTGGTAATTCACTTCCTTGACCCTCGGAATTCCCAGTTTTAAAAGGTGGCAAAGATGGTTCTTGAAAAAGAGGCTCTTGGGCCTGAGTTTGAGTTTCCTCTTCGAGTTCGTTTTGGTTTTCTGTGGCGGTAGGAGATGGCGAAGATCGATCGACATTTGGCGCGATTTTTTCCGCAGCTTCAATACTCGCATCTTCCGGCGTACCTTTGAGCGCTGACAAGGTTTTAGGGCCGACAATTCCGTCAACTTTCAGATTATTGTCTGCTTGAAACTTTTTCACTGCAGCCAGGGTGAGAGAACCGTAAAATCCTGTGGGCTGGCGGCGAAAATAGCCTGCGTTTTGTAGAGTTTTCTGAAGTTGGGCTACTTCCGGGCCTGAATCACCTTTTTTGATGGCGAGGACGGGATTGACTAAATTGAAAATTGTGAGAACGATCGTAAAGAAAAGTAAAGGAGTATAAGCTAACTTTAGGTGCGTTTTCAAGTTTGTCGATCGAGTCTGACCCACAGCAGTTTCCCAAGTTTTAGCTAAATGTAGGTAGGCTAGTCCGTCCATAGTTTTTACCGGGTATTTTTGGTGCTATGATACACCAGTTAATACCATTTTAGATTTTAGATTTTAGATGGCGAATGACCGAAAGCATCCAGGATACAAGTCCCCGGATTGATCCGTCCAGAAATAAAAAACGTGTATCCGATAAAGGAACCCCCGAATTTATCCGTGGGGTCAATGCTTCAATCGAAAATCTAAAATCGAAAATCGATCGACTGATGCAATATGGGCTTGCAGCTTGCCTACAGTTGCATTCTTTTTTTAAAGTTGTATAACATTGATTAAAGGAAAAATATTATAATCAAACTCCCTGAAAACCCTGTGACTTTAGTCCAGGGATAAAAGGGCATCGCAGGATTTATCCTGCCTACCAATTTCCCAACTACCAAATGCAGTAAAATTAATCAAGGAAGGTGAAAGTCAAATGTATGCAGTACAAAAAGATATCTGGCATTTAAAGGGATTCGACAAATCCATTGTAGAGCAACTGCTGAGATGGTCAAACAATCTGTTTAATGTCGGGACTTACGAAAGTCGGCAACGATACTTTAAAGACAAAAGTGCGGTTAAATATCCAGCCTTGTACAGGATTGCTAAAACTAACGATAATTACAGCTTACTTTACTCGCAAGTCGCGCAACAATCTCTTAAATCTGTTGCTGAATCTTTCAGCTCTTTCCGAGCCTTAGAAAGGTTAGCCAAAAAAGGGGAAATCAATCAAAAACCCAGATTGCCTAAGTACAGAACCCAAGGCGGTATGTACCAAGTTTCCTATCCGGGACAAGCCTTAAAAATAGTCGGCAGTAGGGTAAGACTCCCTCTAGGAAAGCAAGGGAAAGAACACTTCGGAACAGATGCTCTCTGGATTCCACTACCAGAAAGGCTTAAGGGTTGCCAGATTAAAGAACTCAGGTTAATCCCTAGAAATGGTAAAGTCTGGATTGAATACGTCCATGAATCTCTTACCAAGCAAGCTCCTAGCTGTAGTCTGGAAGTAACAGGGATTCTGGGCATAGATCATGGTATCAACAACTGGCTAACTTGTGTTTCTAGCAATGGTAAGCCATTTATTATTGATGGTCATAAGCTGAAATCTTGGAACCAAGAGTTTAACAAACAAAAAGCCAGAGTTCAATCAGAACATTCCCGACATAATCTACCTCAAGGTTTTTCGTCAAAAAGACTGCAACAGTTATCGGAAACTCGCGCCCGAAGAATGAGAGATGCGGTTAATAAAGCTGTCAGAAATATCATAGATTATTGCGAAAGTCACCAAATAAATGTCATAGCATTTGGTTGGAATAAAGGACAGAAACAAGAGCTCAATATGGGAGGAAAAACTAATCAGAACTTTGTCCAAATACCGACAGCTAAAGTTAAACAAAGATTACAACAAGAATGCGACTCTCTAGGATGGAGATTTGTAGAACAGGATGAATCTTACACTTCAAAAGCCAGCGTGCGTTTCGTTCTGAAGAAACCCAGAAATGGGGGGAACTCAGGCTCTAACAAGGTAATCCAATATGGATTGAGTTC
>NZ_JAUBRA010000082.1:0-27910 GCF_036701555.1 Microcoleus sp. Pol10D4 | reverse complement strand
GAGTTGAATTCCTTGACGGGGTAGATTCATATATCTCTTTTTTTGTCAACTTCTAATACTGTACCGACGCTCTAGCACATCTTTAGAAAAAGGGTATAACAACTTAGGACTTATGATTAGGGCTAAATAAATTTGGACGATCGACATTTGTTTCTAAGTCTGTCGATCGCCCCAGAGTCAAATTCCTTCAATCAAACGATTTGCTCGCTAGAAGGTTCGCCACTAGCAGGAGGCTCTACCGTATCCCCAAAGGCAACCCGCAGAAAAGGCGGAGCCAAAAAAGTCGTCAGAATCACCATGATAATAATCGAGACTTCTAACGGTTTATCCAAAACCCCACTCGCCGAACCGATGCCGGCAAACACTAACCCGACTTCGCCCCGAGGAATCATCCCGACTCCGATCGCCAATCGATTGATTCCCGGCAGACCAAACACCACCCAACCAGTCACCAGCTTGCCAAAAATCGCAACCACAATCAAAAATACGGCAATCAAAAGACCAGCCCGATTATCCGGCACTGTTGGGTTCAAAACCCCCAAATCGGCCCGAGCTCCTACGGTTACAAAAAAGATGGGAACCAGGAAATCCGCGATGGGTTTCACCAGTTCATCCAACTCGTTGCGGGCATCGCTTTCATCCAACACCAAACCAGCCGCAAACGCACCCAAAATCGCTTCGAGATGAATTGCGTTGCCCAGAAAAGCCATGAAGAAAGCAAAGATAAAGGCGGGAATCACAATATTGCCGCGAGTTTTGAGTTTCTCCACCACTGCAGTGAAGCTTTTGTTGAAGATGCCGCCCAACAGAATAGAACCGAGCAGAAATGCAGTTGCACTGACAATCAAATAGATGACATTAACAACATCAATCTCACCGGTTTTCGCTAAACTGGCAACAACAGCTAGGACAATAATTCCTAGCACATCATCAATCACCGCCGCACCAACAATGATTTGACCTTCTTTAGATTTGAGTTGTCCTAATTCCGACAAAACTTTGGAGGTAATTCCGATGCTGGTTGCCGTCAAAGCAGCCCCCGCAAAAATCGCCGGAATCGCCGCCGTGTGGAAAATGAGCATCAAGCCCGCAGTACCGGCGGCAAAGGGAAATGCCACGCCCACACAAGCGACCACGACAGCTTGAACCCCCACTTCCTTGAGTTGTCTGATATCCGACTCCAAACCAATTTCAAACAGCAGAACAATCACGCCTATTTCAGCCAGCACTGAAATGACTTCACTCTGCGATTCAAACACACTGGTGAGGGCGGCAGGAGACAGATGATTAATCGATTGCACAACTGTCATAATCCCTGAGTCTGAGGCTGACAGCCCTGCTTCGGGAAAAATGACCAGGTGTAAAGCAGATACGCCAACAATTACCCCTGCTACAAGTTCACCCAAAACCGGCGGTAAATCGAACTTTTTAGCCGCTTCCGCGCCTAATTTACTGGCGAGATAAATCACTACCAAACTGAGCAAAACTCCGCTCAGAACGATCGGCGAATTCTCTGGATCCACTGTTGCTAACAAAGGTATGGGAGCAACTAGGGATGCCATCCCAGAACTTAAAGCTGTAATTGTATGGTTCAAAAACATGGTTACGATGATGGTAAGAAAGACGATTCTACGGTGACTGTTGACTGTTGACTGTTGACTGATGACTGTTGACTGTTGACTGATGACTAATGACTAATGACTAATGACTGTTGACTGTTGACTGTGAGTCGGAAAATTGATAACTGTTACATATTGGGTAGCCAGTTAACTCGACATGACTATCAAGCAAAGCTTGAAGAACCCAAATCTGGCGGTACATCCTGCCACCGCCCTTGTCCGACTGCTTGAATTGCTTCTTTTAGCAAGATATCGCCGGTATAAATTGCCCTACCGACGATCGCACTTTTGACACCAATTGGTTCCAAAGCCAGCAAACTCAACAAATCGGCGATCGAACTAACGCCACCGGAAGCAATCACCGGAATCGAAATAGCGTTAGCAATTTCGCGCAAAGATTCCAAATTCGGCCCTTCCATAGTACCGTCGCGGTGAATGTCGGTGTATATAATTTCAGCCGCCCCTAACTCGGCCATTTTTTGCGCCAATTCAGTTGCTAAAACTTCCGAAGTTTCTAGCCAGCCTCTAGTAGCAACTTTACCATTTCTGGCATCGATGCCAACCAGAATTTTGCCGGGAAATTCGGCGCACAATTTGCCGACTAATTGCGGTTGTTCAACGGCGACAGTGCCGAGAATGACGCGCCGAACGCCTAAATTGAGGATAGCAGCAACAGAAGCGCGATCGCGCATTCCGCCACCTACTTGACAGGGAACGTCTACTGATCGGACGATCGCTTCAATGGCTGCTTGGTTGACTGGATGACCTGCTTTGGCGCCGTCGAGGTCTACTAAATGCAGCATTGTCGCGCCTTCATTTACCCACTGTCTGGCGACTTCGACGGGGTTGTCGTTAAAAGTTTGAGACTTGGCGTAGTCTCCCTGATACAATCTGACGCATTTTCCATCCAATAAGTCGATCGCTGGAATTACATTCATGATTTTTGCTCAAATTGGTAATAATTATACCAGTTAAAAAAAAGAATGCAACTTTAAGCTCCCAACCCATACATAATCATTTATTATAAATTTTATAACCTAAAGTAAAGATATTATTGCCCTTACCTAATACCATTTATTTGTGACATTCGCAACCGCTATTAAGATGAAACATAATCGCCGAAGAAAGCGTTGACCATAAAGGAGTGTTGACATCAGCTTTTTGCAAAGCTTCGGCAGTCCAGTCATTGCAAGTTCTCAAAATAGAGTAACTGCCTTTTGCTTCATAAAAACTATCGCTGTTGTCGTAGCTGTAGCTAATTTTAATTTTATTACCGGCTGCGTCTAATAGGAATGAATTTTTAATAAAATTTACCAGGATCAGATAATTTTCCCCGCTAATTTTCACACATTTGGTTTCTATACTTTGGGGAAAAGCCCGATAACTTTGAACGTGTACGGTAGAGGGAGTAGGGATAAATAGCGCTTTGAAAGCTGTAACTGGGTTGATACTTCCTGATGTGGGAGTTTCCAACATAAAAGCTCGATCTCCCCAGCCAAAAGACAAATATTTATAATCAGAATTGGCATCCCGCCCTATTTCTGTTAGCGGTAAAAATTGATTCCAGTCAAAATATTCATTTTTAACTGGAACAATGATTTCGGTGTGGATGCCTTGGTTGGAAATGTATAGAGAGATTGTGCAATCTGCTTGCGAGTAATCTCCCCACTTTCTGGGAGTGAAATAGCCAATAGTTAGGAAAGCGCTTAAAGATAAGATGACAATTCCTAAGCGCTGTATGATTTTTCTCATTTTAACCGTGGGTTTCAAATTCTGCCTTCGGATGGCGGGCGCTGCATCTTTGTGGGAAAGAATTCTTGCAATGCCGAATTGCGCTGTTCGGGGGTTTCCCTCGCCCAATTCGATAAACTTTCGTAGAAAAAGAACGACACGCCAGCGAAATCTCTTTTTCGCACTTCTTGCACTTGTTCTTGAATTTGTTTGAGGGGAACGGAATTATTTTTAAGGCCTGTTAAAATGCCGATCGCAGTTGGAATGTTAAGTTTAGCCAATTTGACTTCTTCCCGTTCCAGTTCGGCACTAAAACGCTTGATATCGCTGCGATAAACCTGCAACACAATTTCTTGGATGTAGCCACGTCTTTCCCATGTAAACCAGTCCTGCAAGTGGGCGGGTAAAGAAAAGTGAAAAGGGTTCGGAGATAAGCTAACAATACATTTTTCTTTGCGGGATTTGATGGCGCGGGAAACTCGCCCCACGAAGTCGTTAATTTTGTCAGCGCGCCAGCGCACCCAGAAGGTTTCGCGGGGGTCGTCGGAGGGAGGGCTTTTGATTTGTTGCTGATACATTGACACTGTTAATGGCTCATAGCCAAATTCTACTGGCAAGCCGAAATGGTCGTCAAATTGAATGCCATCTATATCATAATTATCGACAACTTCTAGGATTAAATCTAAGATAAATTGCTGTACTTCGGGATGAAAGGGATTCAGCCAAACTCGCTCATGTTTGCCTTCTTTCCAAATAGTTGAACCATCGCGCCGCTGTGCCAGCCAGTCGGGGTGAAGTGTGGCTAATTCCGATTCGGCGGGAGCCATGAAACCAAACTCAAACCAGGGGATTACTGCTATACCTTTTTGGCGGGATTGTGCTATAATTTCTTTGAGGATGTCTCGGTCTTTCAATCCGGGCGATGGGTCGATCGACTGTCCGAATACTCGTTGGGCGCCAGCGCTGGGATAAAGCGTATAGCCTCCTTGCCAAACCGTGGGATAGATGGTATTAAAATTGAGTTGATCCAGTCGATTTACAGCGTCAATGATGTTGTTGCGGGAGAAAATAACGTCGCTGTCAATGTTCGTCAGCCAGACGCCGCGCAATTCGGTTGTTGGGGCTTTGGGCGGGGTTTGAGCCAAAAGACGCGGAGATAAAATCGCGGAGGAGGTAAGGGCGATCGCAAAAACAACTATTAAAGCCAGTATCCGCTGCCATTTGTGCAGTTTAATCATCAATTTTTCGCAAATATGATTATTGTGAGAGTTCTATTTTACCTCACTTAATAGCACCATTCTCAAGAACAGGCATCTTGCCTGTTCTTGAGAATGGTGCAAGATGTGAGTTTTACCCTACTAAGAATAACCTTGCAGGTTCATGACTTTTCGATAGTGCGCTTCAATCTCGCTCACCGTTTGCGATTGACGCTTGCTAGTCCACTCGCTGCGATCGAATAATTCCCGCCTCAAAGCACCAACATCGATCGTTTTCACCTTACCTTCGGCGACAATTTGCTTGCCGTTTACCCAAACGCTGTCTACCGCATTAGTCGGGCGTCCCAATATTAGCAAGCCAATCGGATCGGTGCGCGGCAGCAATGATAAACTGGTTAAATCATACAGCACAAAATCTGCTTTTTTACCGACTGTCAGCGAACCCATTTCATCGGCGAGATTCAAGCCTTTTGCTCCTCCCATCGATGCCATTTCTACAGACTGGCGCGGTGTAATCCATTGGCGGTAATCCAAATCAGTGATATTGTGCAAACTCGAACCAATTTTAATCGCTTCCAGCAAATCTTGAGAGTCATTGCTAGCAGCGCCGTCGCAGCCAAAAGATACGTTGACTCCCGCTTGACGGTATTTCAAAATCGGTGCAATCCCGCTTCCTAGCCGCAAATTGCTGAGGGGATTGTGTACGACTGTTGCTCCAGTTTTTGCCATAATCGCAATGTCGGAATCGTCCAGCCAAACGCAGTGCGCTAAGGAAGTTCTGGGACTCAAATAACCAATTCTTTGCAGGTGTTCGACAGCGCTACAGCCGTATTTTTCGTGAGCTAACTGTTTTTGAGCGGAAGTTTCTAATAGGTGGGCGTGCCGACAAAGATTGTAGCGATCGCTCAATTCGATGCAGCCTTCAAACAAAGCATCGGAACACAGTTGAATTCCCGTCGGCGCCAACAACATATTAACACCTTTTTCGGGATTGTGAAACTGTTTTATGGCTGTTTCCATTAATTCCAAAGTTGCTTTAGTCGATCGAATGTAAGCCGCGTGTTCGATGCCGCTATCGCCAGAAGGCATTCCCGCCGTCAGGGATTCATCTTGAATTAACGGCCCGATGAAAGCGCGGATGCCGATTTCTTGATAAGCGCGAACTGCGGCGGCGATTGTCTCTAATTCTTGTCCCGGAATCAAAACTAAATGATCGACTACGCTTGTACCGCCCGACAGTAATGTTTCTACCGCAGTTCCCAAGGCACTCAAGTAAACTTGTTCGGGATCGAGAGGTGTAAAATCGTACAATTCGGCAATCCACAACTCTAGGGGCAAAGGGGGAATGATGCCTCGTTGCCACATTTCTGAAGAGTGAGTGTGCGCGTTGACAAAACCGGGCAGTAGCAGCTTATTTTTGCCATCGATAACTGTTCCCGCAGGCTCTAAATTGAGGGCGATCGCACTTATGGAATTATCCACCACTTGCACATCTGCGGTTTCATAACCACTATCAACCGAAATTAAAGCATTTTGAATTGTAAAGCTCATAGATTTACCCTTTTGGTAATTTTATATGGATTTTTATTGTATGATTCCCAGGCGCTAACATTTGCGATCGCCTGTAATAAAGTTAATAAATCATAAAAACTCTCAAATAGTTGCCGCTGATACTTAATTATAACCAAGATTTAAGATATGACAAGTTAGTGACAATCAAATAGTTATAAGATTGAAATTGTTTTTGAGTCAAAATCAATATGAACCCTGATTCTCTTCGCACCTTGGGCGTACCGCCGAATGCTTGGAAAGTTGATGCCAAAATTGCCGATATTACCCGATCGCCGATCGCCCCTCAACCTGTTACCCTGGAAACAGAAACTAAAACTCTGCGTTTGGACTTAGCAAAAGCAGCAATGTTGGTGATAGATATGCAAAACGATTTCTGTCATCCCGACGGTTGGCTAGCACATATTGGCGTAGATGTAACGCCCGCGAGAACTCCAATTAATCCTTTAAAAAATTTGCTGCCAAAATTGCGATCGCACGCAGTACCAATTATTTGGATAAACTGGGGAAACCGCCCCGATTTGCTCAATATTAGTGCAGCTTCCCGTCACGTTTACAATCCCACAGGCGACGGCGTAGGTTTGGGAGATCCGCTGCCAAAAAACAACGCACCTGTACTGATGGCAGGGAGTTGGGCGGCGCAGGTTGTCGATGAATTAAAACCCAAACCGGAGGATATTTGCGTTGATAAATATCGGATGAGTGGCTTTTGGGATACTCCTTTAGATAGTATCTTGCGGAACCTCGGCAGAACTACACTTTTCTTTGGAGGAGTAAACGCCGATCAGTGCGTCATGGCTACGCTGCAAGATGCTAATTTCCTGGGTTACGACTGTATTTTAGTCAAAGATTGTACAGCTACGACATCGCCAGATTATTGCTGGCAAGCTACTCTGTATAACGTTAAACAATGTTTTGGTTTTTTGTCGGATTCTCAGGCTATGTTAGAAGCAATTAAATAGCAGTCATCAGGGGAGTATCTCTCTGGAGTATAAAAAGCGTTTTTGAGGAGTGCGAGAGTCCTGCATAGCAAAGCCTATATCTTGCTTCCTGCTCTGACAGCGAACTCTCCTGTGAAATCCATAAACTTTGGAGGTTGAACGGCGGACTAATGACTCTGGATTTACCACTAATGACAGCAGAAACATAACCACTGACAACTAACAATAAAAAAATGACAAACCACTGCATGATTCCTGTTATAAAGTCTCCCAAAGACTACCAAGCATTTCGCATCAGTCCGGGCGATACTAATAGATTAGCTATCGTCTTCGATCCGGTAATAGCTAATGTTTCATTAACAGTTTGCGTGGAGATTTTCGATGTGGGCGGCAAAACTCCTCCCAACCGCCATCAATTTGCAGTAGAAATGTTTTTTGTACTCAAAGGAACTGGGCAAGCAACCTGCGACGGCAAAACAGTTAGTATTCAACCGGGAGATAGTTTGTTAGTGCCTCCAACAGGCACTCACGTAATTGAGAATACGGGCAGTGGACGTTTGTACACTTTGTGCATCATGGTGCCGAATGAGGATTTTGTGGAACTAATTCGCAGCGGTACACCAGTCGAACTCGATGAAGAAGATATGAGAGTTCTTAGGCGATCGGATGTACTCGTACCGTGTTAGGTTTGTAGTAAGGACTTGATTCCTAGGTTTGTAGTAAGGACTTGATTCCTAGGTTTGTAGTAAGGACTTGATTCTTTAGAAAAAGCACTAAAGCCCTTACTACGAACTTTTTTAGTGGATGTTTTTTAGGATTTATGCTGAAACTTTGTCCGAAAGAAACAGCGTCTATGCTAACTAAAGATGCGGTTCGTTTAGATGCTGACATCTACCGCCCCGATGCGGAGGGCGAATTTCCAGTATTATTAATGCGGCAACCTTACGGAAGGGTGATCGCCTCTACAGTAGTATATTGCCATCCCGCATGGTACGCCAAACACGGCTACATCGTTGTCATCCAAGATGTGCGGGGACGCGGCACTTCCGAAGGCGAATTTAACCCCTTTGTTAGCGAAACACAAGACGGTTTTGATAGCGTCAATTGGGCAGCTAATTTGCCTGGAAGTAACGGCAAAGTCGGAATGTACGGTTTTTCCTACCAAGGCATGACTCAACTCTACGCGGCGGCGGCTAAACCGATCGCATTAATCACAATTTGTCCGGCAATGGTAGGCTGCAATTTATACGCAGATTGGGCCTATGAAGGCGGCGCGTTTTGTCTGCAATCAAATCTTGGCTGGGCAATTCAGCTAGCGGCAGAAACCGCTCGCTTAAAAGCCGATATTTCTGCCTATCAAGCCTTGTATGCAGCTTCGAGGAATCTCCCGCTATACGATACCGTGCCGGCGCGTCCTGAGATTATTAAAAATCTTGCCCCAGACTCATATTATCACGATTGGTTGGATAATTATCGACCGAGCGAGTATTGGGAAAAGTTATCGCCAAACATCAAAGATTTAGACTTGCCAATGCTGCACGCTGGCGGTTGGTTTGATACTTATTTGCGGGGAACAATCCATCTTTACAAGGAAATGGCAAGCCGTAGTTCCTGTCCGCAGCATTTGATAATTGGCCCTTGGCCGCATTTACCTTGGGGGCGAAAAGTTGGAGCGTTGGATTATGGTTTGGCAGCTTCAAATCCTGTGGATGAGTTGCAAATTCGCTGGTTCGATCGCTTCCTCAAAGAAGTTGATACAGGAATATTAGACGAGCGACCGATTTCGCTATTTGAGATGGGGAGGAATGATTGGCGGAAATTTGATAAATGGCCTAATAATAATCATAAATCTTATTTTTTAGCCAGTAATGGACTTGCCGCGATGAGAGAAGATGCGGGTATTTTAACAGATAGTTGCGCGGATGTTTGCACTGATGATATATTCGTACATGACCCTTGGCAGCCGGTGCCATCCTGGGGAGGTCACGCTGCATTTCCTGCTGGTTCGATGGAGCGATCGACTATTGACTGCCGCACCGATGTGTTAACATACACTTCGGCACCGCTAACAGCAGATTTGCACTTAGCAGGAGATATAATTGTCGAAGTATTTTGTACCGCCGATGCGCCGACTTTTGATTTGTGTGCGATACTTTCTGAGGTAAAAGATAGCGGCAGCGTCTACAATTTTACTCAAGGTTACGTCCGCGTGAATTCAGGTGAAACACCTGTGAGAATTGTGCTGCAAGCAACTTGTATGCAAATTGCCAAAGGTAATGCGTTGCGTCTGAGTTTGAGTGCCGCTTGTTTTCCCGCTTACGACGTGAATCCGGGAACGGGTGCGCCGGACGGTGAAGCGCGGGCGATCGATGCTAAAATTATCACGCTGACAGTAAGTTGTGGCGGAAATTGTCCCTCTCAAATTTTGCTGCCAATTGTCAATTAAACCTAAAACCTATCAACTATGAGCATTATTTTTCACATCACCCGCAGCCAACAGTGGGAACAAGCAAAACAAGTTCAATCGTATCGCGGAGATACGCTAGATACTGAAGGATTTATCCACTGTTCGACTCTGCCACAAGTTGTTAGAACTTCCAACAAATTTTTTACTGGACAAACAGGATTGCTGCTGCTTTGGATTGACTCGGACAAAGTGCAATCTGAACTTAAGTATGAGTTGGCGGGTGAGAATTACCCGCACATTTACGGGCCGCTGAATGTTGATGCTGTGTTGAAAGTTGTTGAGTTTGAACCGGGTGCAGATGGCAAGTTTGAATTGCCGGAAGAATTAAAAAATCTTGTTTAAGATTCTGATTTTTTAGCATTGTAAACTAACTTTTTAGGGCGGGCTAGAAGCCCACCCCACGGGAAAGTTGAATTTTGTGGAACGGGCATCTTGCCCGTTCTAATTTATGAATTATATCAATTTAAACTTACTGATTCACCAATTCTGCAGCCAATTTCAGCGCATCTTCGCGAGTCGCAATTCTACCCTCCACCCGCGCTAATTGAATCTCCATTAAAAATTGACCGATGCGCGGACTTCTCGGCAAATTTAAATATTCCATTAAATCATTGCCGCTAACTAATTGTGTGGGATGAGCAATAATATCATCAGCATCCAGATAGCGATTAATTAACAGTGAAATATCCTCAACCGCAACTCCCGCCGCCACCGCCAAAACCGTTAAAACGGGAAATACTATTCCTACATCCCGAAACAAAAAATACTGTTCTCGCAAAGACATTTCCGCAATAGGTTTTGCTTGCAATTGTGGCAAGTATTTCAAAAGCCCGATCGCACTTTTAATCTCCGCATTGCTGTACTTCAACCGCAGCAACTGGGTTTCAGCAATTGTCGGGTCGGAATCGGCCAAAATAGCCAACTTCGCGACAGCCAACAAAGGCGTTTTAATCGTATCTCGAATCGATCGCGAAAATTCTCTTCCCAAATCTGGATAAATTGCCGCTAACTTGTCAGCAGACGCATCAATTTTTGTCAAAATATCAAAATGGTCGATCGCACTTTCAAACCAAATCGAAAACAAACCATCTTCGCAACCGCGACAAATCCAAGGAACACCGTCAGGATTGCTCAACAAATAACCTAATTCCGTCCGCACCCGTTCCACCGCTACCCGACTCAACAGCGGCGCCAATTCCCGAATCGCCGATTGAGTTTCAGGTTCGATCGCAAAACCCAACTGCGCCGCTTGGCGGTAAGCTCTTAATAACCTTAGCGGATCGTCCTCCAAATTTGACCGCGAAACCATCCGCAGCAAACCCAACCGCAAATCAGTTTGACCGTCCAAAGGATCGATGATTTCTCCTGTAAAAGGATTGCACGCGATCGCATTTATCCGAAAATCCCGGCGCAGCAAATCCCCCTCCAGACTCCCCCCTTCCGCCTGCGCCAAATCCACCGTACCGCCCGCAAATACAACCCGTGCAATTTGGCGTTCCGCATCCAACAAGACAAATCCACCTTTCGTGCGATCGGCAATTTTTCGAGCAGTCTTCACGGCCCGTGTTAGCATAACGAAATCTAAATCAAAATAGTGCGATCGCCTCCCCAGCAGCGCATCCCGTACCGCACCGCCCACCAGATAAGCAGGCGGTGTCAGCAGTTCCAAATCAAACGGCCAAGAATCAGGAGATAATGAAGAGGGCAAATTAATCGGCATCGCAACAAAAATCTACTTTCCTTACAAACAATTAAACTCTTGCTACGCTAGATTAACAGAAAGCTCAAATTTCACCAATCTTTTTGAAATGCACAGAGGATATCAAGAATGTGTATTTGTATTAACTGCCACTATGTAGACCGCTGCTTCACCTACCACGCCGTAGAAGAACAGCACGAACAGCTTCACCTTACCGAAACACCCGATTTCGACCCCGTAGAACCCACCATCAACGTCAACATCCGCCCCCGCCAAGACGAAATTGAAATGGAATGGGATGTAGTTGGGTGTCAGAGTTTCAAGCAAGAGACCGGCAAATGGGCAAAATTGCGGCCTGGCGAACTCGTCCCGACTTAAGGAAGAAGTCATTAGTCATTAGTCATTAGTCATTTGTTGGTTGTTGGTTGCTATTTGTTGTTTTTTATAGGTTTTTTGTGAGTGGTTGGCGATAACAACCAATAACCAATAACCAATTCCCGATGCCCCATTCCCAATTCCCAATTCCCCATTCCCAATTCCCAATTAAAAATCTAAAATCTAAAATCTAAAATCTAAAATCCAATGTGCTATTGCTTAAACCCAACTTGTCAGAATCCGCAAAACCCAGGTGATGCAGAATTGTGCCAAAGTTGCGGCTCAAAATTGTTGTTAACTCTTGACGCAGAAACGCCCTCAGCATCTCGCTATCGAACCATAAAGCCGATCGGGCAAGGAGGCTTTGGCCGAACATTTCTAGCAGTTGATGAAACCAAACCCCTGATTTTTTCGCAGTGCGTAATCAAGCAATTTTTGCAGCAAAACACCGCAGCCGAAAAAGCCGCTCAACTATTTCACCAAGAAGCAGCCCAGCTAGAAACCTTGGGAAAACATCCCCAAATTCCCGAATTAATCGCGCATTTTGAACAAGACGGGAGACAGTATTTAGTACAAGAATTTATAGACGGCAAAAACCTAGCCAGAGAATTAGAACAAAAAGGAGCATTCACCGAAACTCAAATTCGGCAAATCCTCAACGATTTATTGCCAGTGCTCCACTTCGTCCACAAATCCAAAGTCATTCACCGCGATATCAAACCCGAAAATATCATTCGCCGCCGGCTAACTCCAGCCCCTTTACCCGCCTTAGAAAATTCCTACCAACCCTCTCCTTTCCAAAAAGATATTGTTTTAGTAGACTTTGGTGCAGCTAAGAAGGTAACAGCAACCGGGTTGCCGCAAACTGGTACAATCATCGGCAGTGCTGCTTATACAGCCCCAGAACAATTGATGGGAAAAGCAGTTTTTGCCAGCGATATCTACAGTTTGGGCGTTACCTGCATTCACTTGCTGACAGAAATTCCTCCCTTCGACTTGTTCGACAGTACAGAGGATTCTTGGGCTTGGCGAAATTATTTGAAGACTGCTGTTAGCGACGATTTCGGCCGCATCCTCGACACCATGCTTCAAAGTGCCACCAATCGGCGCTACAGTTCAGCATCAGCAGTCATCCGGCACTTGAACCCCAAACCGGTGTATTTAGACGCACAGCCCGTGCTAGACGCGCCGGAAACGCCCGCAGAACGGGTGGTTACACCTGCGCCCGGTGTGTCGCTTTTCACTCGCCAACAGCAAGCCGAAATTCAGCAAGCTTTACAAGAGGATCTCGCCCCGTACAATGTTACAATCCAAGTCAGTCAAGCCAAGCAACAGCTCAATATCGTCATCAACAGAACCGAAGACAACCCCGTTTACTATCCGCACTTATCTCAAATAATTGCCACCAGACTCACCGATTTGCAGTTAAATAAAGTCGCAGCCGTGAAGCTGTTGGGAAGACTCAACAATTCTCGCCGCCCGGAGTGGAAGCAAATATTGCAAATCGATCCCAAGATTAAATTGAGAAACAAACTGGTGCGGCTGCAACACAATCAATTACTAAAGAAAGCCGCCTCTGTTACTACCCAAGAATTTTGGCTGCCGAAGTTGAAAACTCAGGATTTTTGGATAGATGCGCTAATGTTTGCCTTAGTTTGGTTTATCTTTGGCTCTCAAATAGTCATTTTTAATTCTTGGTTTGCGCTAATAGTTTCGTCTGGTTTTATGACCGTCAAGCATCAAGTTTCCCAACACAAAGAATTTGCCAATAAAAATTTATTTGCAAGTTTAGTAGTGCTGTTTTTGGTGACTGGGGGAATGGGTAATTCCAGGATTTTAAATACGGGAATATTTGGCATTCTTTTGGGTTGCTTAGTTGTGGCTTTACCGCTGTTTTTTGTTAAGGAAAATTACCAGTAATCGTGAATAGCAATCCCCAAGACGGAACATCTGTTAAAAAATACGGCTTAGCCCTGCACACAGCTAGTCGCGAGCTCGGTTTAGCCATCAGCAATTTTGCCGGGGATTCTCGCTGTGAAACTTGGAATTTGGATCGGGATTTAGCAACTCATTTGCATCAGTATTTAGTCGAGTTTATTCAGCCGCAAACTTGGGCGGATTTGGCTTTTATTGCTGTGGCGAAGGGGCCCGGAGGTTTCACGGGGACTCGGATGGGTATGGTGACGGCGCGGACTTTGGCTCAACAGTTGGATATTCCGGTTTTTGCGATTTCAACTTTGGCGGCTGTCGCTTGCAGCAGCAGTAAAAAATCTATCTCAACTCAGGATATGGCGCTGCAAATGCCTGCACAGCGGGGACAATTGTTTGGGGCGGTTTATTCAGTTAACAAAGATTCTGGTTTAACTGAGTTGTTTACCGATACTGTAATGACGGCGGAATCCTGGCAGGAAAAGTTGGAAAGTTGGGAAAATTCTTATCAGTTGATTGAAGTTGGTAGCGAGTTGGGTTGGTCGGTTTCTAGTGTGTTGGAATTGGCTTATTTGGAGTGGCAAATGGGAAGCCGTCCTGATTGGTCGGATGCTTTGCCTTTTTACGGTCAACATCCGGTTAAGGGACACTGAATATTGGGAATAGGGAATTGGTAATTGGTAATTGGTAATTGGTAAATTGTTTATTTAAGGGCGATACAAACTTCGAGGCAAAAAGTTAATGTTAGGGGGTCTGGGCTTTCGGTTCGCAATCGATCGATCTCAGCTCGATCGCAGCCGCGAGATTCCATAAAATCGAGCATCCACTTCGTTATGGTAGCGAGATCGATGTATTTTGCTCCGAGACAAACAGGGCAAATTTCGGGGCTGAGGGTACCGGTGCCGCCGCATTCGGGGCAATCCCAGTGGGTTGTTACGGGATCGGGGGTAGTTAGGATGTTGTTCATGCTGGGAAAAAGTACGCGCGGCGTAGCGATCCCGTAGGGAATCGCACCTACTCGTTCACTCTAGCAAATATGCCGATCGCCCTGACTTCTTCCTGCCTTAAGACTAAGCAGGCTAGTAGTAAGTAAAATTGACAAAAATACAAAAAGGGTGGTTATGCTTGATCGCACTCAATTAGTTTTCGCTGGTATGTCGATCGCACTTTCGATTCAGTTAAGTCAGCCAGTGGCAGCAGCCGTGCCCGTTGGCAAAGTCGTACAAACAGCACAAACTAACCGTAGCGAGGCTGCTGCAAAAGCATTAAACGAAGGAACACAACTCTACAATCAAGGAACAGCGGAAGCTTTAAGAGGTGCGATTGTCAAATATGAAGAAGCATTAAAACTGTATCGAGAAGCGGGCGACAATAGATGGCAAGCACTTAGCCTCTATGGTCTTGGCAGAGTCTACTCAGCATTGGGAGAACAACAGAAAGCGCTAGAGTATTACAACCAGTCCCTTCCCCTGAGTCGGATAACCGATGCTCTTGCTTTGGAAGCTAACATCCTCAACAACATCGGCGGTGTCTACTCACAATTGGGAGAACAACAGAAAGCGCTAGAGTATTACAACCAGTCGCTTCCCCTGTATCGGGCAGTTGGCTATCGCCTTGGGGAAGCTACCACCCTCAACAACATCGGCTTAGTCTACTCAGGATTGGGAGAACAACAAAAAGCGCTAGAGTATTACAGCCAGTCCCTTCCTCTGTATCGGGCAGTAGGCTACAGCCAGTCCCTTCCTCTGTATCGGGCAGTAGGCTATCGCCTTGGGGAAGCTACCACCCTCAACAACATCGGCTTAGTCTACTCAGGATTGGGAGAAAAACAGAAAGCGCTAGAGTATTACAACCAGTCGCTTCCTCTGTTTCGGGCAGTGGGCAATCGCCGTGGGGAAGCTGTCACCCTCACCAGCATCGGCAGTGTCTACTCCGAATTGGGAGAAAAACAGAAAGCGCTAGAGTATTACAACCAGTCGCTTCCCCTGAGTAGGGCAACCGGCGATCGCGGTGGGGAAGCTACCACCCTCACCAGCATCGGCGGTGTCTACTCAGATTTGGGAGAAAAACAGAAAGCGCTAGAGTATTACAGCCAGTCGCTTCCCCTATTTCGGGCTCTCGGCGATCGCGGTGGGGAAGCTACAACCATCACCAACATCGGCGGTGTCTACTCAGATTTGGGAGAAAAACAGAAGGCACTAGAGTATTACAGCCAGTCGCTTTCCCTGAGTAGGGCAACCGGCGATCGCCGCAGGGAAGCTACCACCCTCAACAACATCGGCAATGTCTACTCAGCATTGGGAGAAAAACAGAAAGCGCTAGAGTATTTGGGCCAGTCGCTTCCCCTGAGACGGGCAACCGGCGATCGCCGTGGGGAAGCTGCCACCCTCAACAACATCGGCGGTGTCTACTCAGAATTGGGAGAACAACAGAAAGCGCTAGAGTATTACAGCCAGTCGCTTCCCCTATTTCGGGCAACCGGCGATCGCAGGGGGGAAGCTCTCACCCTCAACAACATCGGCAGTGTCTACTTACAATTGGGAGAAAAACAGAAAGCGCTAGAGTATTACAGCCAGTCGCTTCCCCTGAGTCGGGCAACCGGCGATCACTCTCTCGAAGTCGTCACCCTCAGCAATATCGCTCTTGTCAAACGCGACCAAAACAATCTTACCGAAGCCCTCAACAACATTGAATCTTCTCTCAAAATTATCGAAAACCTCCGCACCAAAATTGCCAGCCCAGAACTTCGCACCTCATACTTTGCGACAGTCCAGGACTACTACGAATTCTACATCGATTTGTTAATGCAACTGCATAAAACTAATCCTAAGTCCGGTTACGATACCAAAGCCTTAGAAGCCAGCGAACGTTCGAGGGCCCGCAGTCTCCTCGAACTCCTCTTTGAAAGTAACGCCAACATTCGCGAAGGCATTGACCCCGATTTACTGCAACAAGAAAAGAGCGTGCAACAGCAACTCGATGACATTGAAAAACAGCGCATCGAAACAATCAGCAGCCCCAACCCCAATCAAACTAAAATCGGTGAAATCGACTCTCAGCGCCTCGCACTTTTGCAACAATATCAGCAACTTCAAACCAAGATTCGTACCGCCAGCCCCCGCTATGCTGCCCTCACCCAGCCCCAACCTTTAACGCTGCCTGAAATTCAGAAACAGATTCTCGATGAAAACACGATTTTATTGCAATATTCCCTCGGCACAAACCGCAGTTATTTGTGGGTTGTGACATCAACAGGAGTAACCAGTTATGAATTACCAAAACAGGTTGACATTGAAACCGCAGCTAAGGACTTCCTAGAGACAATAACTAGCCCAATCCAGAGAGATATTCCCCAACAAGTTGCCCAAGCAAGTGCAAATCTGGGTCGAGTAATTTTACAACCCGCAGCAGCCCAATTAGGCAATAAACGCTTATTAATTGTTCCCGACGGCGTGCTGCACTATACCCCTTTTCAAGCTTTAACTCTTGTCCAAACTGCTGGACAAAATACCAATGTTCCCTTAATTGTTGAACATGAAATTATCACTCTGCCTTCTGCCTCAACTCTCGCTATTCTCAGGCAAAATTACGGAGATAGAAAACCACCCAGCCGAAATTTAGCAATTTTAGCCGATCCGGTTTTCAGTCCAGACGATGAAAGAATTAAAGGAAAAATCACCCAAGCAACGACAGAAAAATTAGAAGCAAATAACCTCGGTTTAAATCAATCACTTCGTGCTTCTAATCGGCAATGGCCGCCCGAACGCCTCGCATTTACCCGCCAAGAAGCCCAAACAATATCCAGCTTATTTCCCTCAGCTTCTAGCAGTCAAATACTTGATTTTGAGGCTAGTCGCACTACTGCTACCGAGGGGAGTTTAGCCAATTATCAAATCGTTCACTTTGCCACCCACGGCCTTGCGAACAGCAAAAATCCCGAACTGTCAGGAATTGTGATGTCGATGGTAGATGAAAAGGGCAATCTTGTCAATGGTTTTTTGCGCCTCACGGATATTTTCAACTTGAAACTGGCGGCAAATTTAGTGGTTTTAAGTGCTTGTCAATCGGGCATGGGACAGAATGTTAAAGGCGAAGGAATGGTGGGATTAACTAGGGGTTTTATGTATGCGGGGGCGCAGCGGGTGGCGGTGAGTTTGTGGAATGTAGATGATGAAGGAACTGCTGTGTTAATGCAAAAGTTTTATCAAAAAATGGTGCAACAAAAGTTAGCACCGGCGGCAGCTTTGAGGGCGGCGCAGATGGAAATGATGCAGCAGGAAAAATGGCAGTCTCCCTATTATTGGGCGGCTTTTACCCTTCAGGGCGAATGGAGATGATACAGCACTTTTGCTGGTAAGTAAGTACAGAGCCCTTGTACGGACACGACAATGCCCATTGGTGTCAACAAACACGTTAAACCGGTAGTCCGACAGTCCGACAATCCGACAATCCGACAATCCGACAATCCGATAGTCCGACAATCCGATAGTCCGATAGTCCGACATTCCGACAATCCGACAATCCGACAGGGAATGAATTCCCTGTCTCATAGCTAAAGTCCTCTAAAGAGGACTGAGAAGAAGCATTTTTGGCATTGCTAATTCAGGGTATGAATCAACTTTTCGCTTGATGTTATAAAACTCACCATACTTGTCTTATAGCAATTGGGAAATCTGAATTCCTACCTGTATTCAGCAACGCCGAATGTTTAAACTCATTAGTCCTCTTCAGAGGACTTTCGCTATGAGACAGGGAATTCAATCCCTGGCGGACTACCGGGTGGGCGGGCTGACAGCTTAAGTTGACACCAATGGGCCGAAGAGCCCGGAACGGGCAAGATGCCCGTTCCACAAAGAATGAGTTTTCTTGTGGGGAGTAGGGGTTGGGCCGAAGAGCCCGCCCAGAAAAGGGTTTATCGCCCGCTAGCTAAAGCCTCCCGCAATTTGCGATCGCGCGATTTATCCCGAAGTTCGGGAGTCGCCATCCGCAACACAAAATCCAGCAACCAAGGCGCAATTCGGTGACACCAAACTGCTAGATGACTTTGGTATCCTACTAAGATTTCCGGCGCATCTTTGTGCAATCCCGCGACAAGTGCTAGGGCAACTTTTTCGGGAGTTGTGGGCACTACCCACCGGAATTGCTCCAAGTCTCGCACCATGTCGGTATCTGTTAGAGATGGCAGCAAAGCTGTGACTCGAACATTGTACTGAGTTAACTCGCTCCGCAAAGCTTGGGTGAATCCCAAAATGGCAAATTTGGTAGCAGAATAAGTCGCCATTGTGGGAGCGGCAATTTTGCCCATTAAGCTGGAAACATTGACGATTGTTCCCTCTTTTTGAGTCGCCATTCGCCTCGCAATCAAGCGGGTAATTGTGTAGGTTCCGAGCAAGTTTAAGGCGATTTCTTCCTCGATTAATGGCAGCGGGGAACGCAAGAAAGATGCTTGGTGGGCGACGCCTGCACAGTTGACTAGCAGGTGAATCGGGCCGCAATCTCGCCAAGCTTGGGCGATCGCAATATTCACCGCTACTGACTGAGTTAAATCCAAAGCTAACGGCACTACTTCTGTGCCAAAAAGATCGATTTCCTCTGCCAGTTCAATTAATTGCTTGCGGTTGCGCGCCACAATCAACAAACGTTTGACTCCTTGTCTCGCTAATTCCAGGGCGATCGATCGCCCAATTCCGCGCGAAGCCCCTGTAACAAGAGCTGTTTTTCCTTGAAGTTGCATAGATTAAACCTTTTGGTAGATGCTCACTGCGGCACGGAGTTATGAGTTGTGAGTTGTGAATTATTAGCTATGAGTTGGATGTTTTGGCGGTAACAACTCATAATTCATAATTGTTGAAAAGGCTATCTTGTTCCGATAGACCTCATTTACTTGTGGGGTTAACTCAAAACTAAAAACTTTTGAATCGCTAACGTGCGCGTGAGCTGAACTAAACTTTTGGTTTGCCAGAAATCAGTTAATTATCTGGTCTTTTAACCTCATGCCAGCAGACAAAGCTGAGATGGGCAAACCTAGTCATAAATCCTGGCCAAGCGGGCTTTATTACCGCTTTTATTCAGTTCGCGGAGGCGCACTTAGCCTGTGTAGCCGCGAATAAACTGGCCGGGGATTGGTGATCCGCGAATTTGTCATTTACCGGGGTTGGAGAACCCCTCTTTGTTCAGTCCGTGAAGGCGGACTTTGCCTGTGTAGCTGCGAGTAAACTGGCCGGGAATATTCGCCGGGATTGGTTATTCGCCAGGGCTTAATTACCCCTCTTTTTTTAGTCCGCAGAGGCAGACGATATCCTGTGCAACCGCGACTTACAATCGCCGGGGATTCGTGCGAATTGGCACAGGATAATTGAGCAATGCAGATTATCAATTCCACACCTCCTAGATATGAGAATTTCCTATCTACACACACCTTAACAACTTGACAGAGAAGCGGCAACAATTTTTAATAAATCTTCCGCAACACTTCTTTACAATTTTCTCATACTGCCGATTTCCAAGTGCCGTGAAAGCCCAAAGGTATGACACCGGGCAATTCTAGCTTGCAAACAGGTTCGCGGGAAAGTCCGTCGCTGTCAAATATCCAGACTTCGCTGCTGTCAGAATTGCCGTCGTAAATAACTGTTACTATCCAACCTTTCTCCGAGGAAATATCTGGAACGTATATGGGTTCAGCAGGATAGCGATTTTCGCCACAGTCGGCAATTGTGAGATTGCGGGTTTGCGTGTCCAAACGGGCGATCGCGCCATAACGTTCCCGTACAATATCAACGTCAGGCCGATACATTGCCAGATAAATATATCGTGAGTCTTGCCCTATTTCTGAAGCAGGTACGATCGGAAATTCGCAAGGTTGATCCAACAATTCTTCGGCTGCTGTCACTTTCCCCGTCTGAGGATTGAGATGCACCCGCCACAGAGTCCCCTCCGCATCGGTGCGAGTTTCACCCGCCGCTACTTCTTTCAGTCGCTGATTAGTTTGAAAGTCAGCGAAGCGCACAAAATCTACAGCCACCGAACCATCTTCCTTGACAAAACCGTTAGCAAAATGCCACTGAAACCAAGAATCGGTTTCGCCGCGACTAACTAAAGAGAGAGTTTCAGAGTCAACAACTAATATCTGCGTTCCTAACTCGGGTTTCCATTCAAAAGACTCGCTGTAACTGCTAATTCCAGCTAAAACTGGTAAAGGTTTTAGCCGCATCGGTGGCACAAAAAATATGAGATACTTACCTGCAAAAACAAAATCGTGGATCATCGGAATTCCATCTAAAGCAACTGTTGCTTTTTGGAATATTTTGCCTGTACTATCGCTTTTATAGAGATTCAACTTTGTACTAGCACCCTGTGTAATTCCAAAGTTAAAAATATTCCCAGTAATCGGGTCGCGCTTGCAGTGAGCTGAATAAGAAGATCCGCTCTCTAAACTTCCTAAATCGTCCGTTCCCTGAGTTTCCAGAGTTTGCAAATCGAGGCTGTGAGGCAAGCCGCCTTCCCACAAAGCTAAAAGGCGATCGGGCAAAGCTAAAACTGAAGTATTGGCAGCATTTTTAACAGATTTAGTCCACCGCAACCACGCAGGCACCGGTGCTGTCATGCCATAATTACTGTAGAGAAATTTATCAGCTTTTTCCTCAGCTTGATATCCCGCTGTCTGCACGTAGCGATAAACAGCAGCAGCATCGGCATCGGTAAAATGTACCGCCAAAATTGCACCGTCGCCATCAAACCAGTGTCCCGCAGCAACACCGCCGCGTTCCAAACGTGCGGGCCCGTTACGGTAGAGAGTGCCGCGCAATCCTGCGGGAATTTTACCGCTTTTAATGAATAGCTGAGTCAGCGGAAACTCTGCAGCAGGACAGGCTAAAGCTTGAGCCCAAGATTTTTTAGCTGAGATTTTAGTGTCGGTTTTCATTGTAAACTCGCAATTTTAAACTGATATGGCAGAGATTTTGCTATACAATTATAGCAAAAATTACCTAACAGCTATGACTCTCCGCCGCCGCGCTCTGCTCACAACTTTTGGGCTGACTGCTATTGGTACTCAGCTTTTGCCGCTCGCCCAAACCAATCTATCTCCCCAAAGTGCGATCGTTAAGCCGCGCCGCCTGCAAATCGGCGACACAGTAGCTTTAATCAATCCTGCTGCTTTCAACTACAAAAAAGAAATCGAGGACTTTTTTAAAGTTATCGAAAAGCTGGGTTTAAAAGTTAAATTGGGAGAGCATTTTTACGATCGCTACGGCTATTTAGCCGGCAAGGATGCCGATCGCGCCGCCGATGTCAACGCAGCCTTTGCCGATGACTCAGTGCGAGCTATTTTTACCGGGATGGGCGGCTGGGGCTGCGGTCGGATATTGCCACTCCTAGATTACAATATTATCGGCAACAATCCCAAAATTATTATGGGATTCAGCGATATTACCGCGCTGTTATTGGCGATTTATGCTAAAACTAATAGAGTTACTTTTCACGGCCCGTTAGGTGCGTCAACTTGGAGTCCCTTTACAGTAGATTACGTCAAAAAAGTTTTGTTTGACGGAGGTTCTGTGACGATGCAAAACTCCAAAAGCGTGCAAGTTCAAACAATCGGGCGGGGCACAGCTAGGGGAAAACTAATCGGCGGCAATTTATCAGTAATCGCAGCAATGGTGGGTTCTGCATATTTACCGCAGTGGGAAAACAGTATTTTGTTTGTCGAGGAAGTTGGCGAAGAAGTTTATCGCATCGATAGAATGTTGACGCAGCTTAAATTAGCGGGCATTCTTGATAAAATATCAGGTTTTATTTTCGGACAATGTACCAAGTGCGAAGCTGAAAAACCCCAAGAGTCCCTAACCTTGCCTCAAGTCTTATCTGACCACATTCGCCCTTTAAATATTCCCGCGTGGTATGGTTCAATGGTGGGACACATCCGGGAACAGTTCACTTTGCCGATCGGTCAAGAAGTCGAAATCGACGCTGACTCTGGTACAATTAAATTGTTAGAATCCGCTGTCAGCTAAATCTTGAACTCTTCTGGATATTACCGAGGCAGAGCCTCTGGATCTGCGTTCCCCGGCAGAGCCAGGGAACGAGAAATAAATTAAACACAAAATTAGAAATATCGTGAAAAAAATCGCACAATTCATTAAACCCTTAACAGTAATAATATTGACAATTCTTTGCATCTTGCCGCTCAATGCCTGTGCTGCGGCAGAAGCAAGTAAAACCGCCAATGACGACCAAATTTATCAGCAGCGAACCGTCCACAATCCCGACGGAATCGGCAAATTTTACATGGGTCGAGAAATTGCCCAAGTCATGGGATATCAAGGCGCTGGTTGGCTGGAAAGACCGTCTCGCGGCATGGAAGAAAAATCAGCTCGATTAGTCAACAATCTCGATTTAAAACCAACCGATATTGTAGCAGACATTGGAGCGGGAACGGGATATTTTAGCTTTCGCATCGCTCCCTTAGTTCCACAAGGAAAAGTTTTAGCAGTTGACGTGCAGCCGGAAATGATTAATTTTATTAAATTGAATAAACAAGAAAAAAATATTGCTAACGTTGAGCCAGTTTTGGGAAGTATCGACAATCCGAATTTGCCAGAAAACAGCGTAGATTTAGTTGTGATGGTCGATGCTTATCACGAATTTGCATATCCCAGAGAAATGATGCAAGGAATTGTGAAAGCACTCAAACCGGGAGGCCGCACGGTATCGATCGAGTATCGCGGCGAAAACCCGTTGATTCCCATTAAAGGTTTGCACAAAATGACGCAGAAGCAGGTGAAAAAAGAAATGGCCGCCGTCGGTTTAGTATGGAAAGAGACAAAAGATATGTTGCCCCAGCAGCATTTGATGGTGTTTGAGAAAAAATCTCAAATTTAGCAGCCAAATAGAGCGATTCTCTACCATTTTTACTGAGTTTTGTCAAGGTACAAAAGACGTATTTTTGAGGCGCGCAGGCGATCGGTCAAAAATTCTAAGCCTTAAGTAACCCTTAAGAGAGACATTTTACTAAAAATACCATTTACAATTAAAAATTGATAACCCAGAGGCGCTTCCTTCATTTTTCAAGCGAAGAAGTGTCGCTATTAAGAAGTACCAGCGTGAACATTCCAAGTTCCATCCTCACCATGCTCGCCGGCATCGGAGTGACTCTGATCAGTCTCTGGTACGGGCAGAATCACGGTTTGATGCCGATCGCCGCCTCTGACGAAGCATCCGACATAGACGCACTTTTCAATACAATGATGACCATTTCCACTGGACTATTTATCATGGTCCAGGGAATTCTCATCGTTGCTGCAATTAAATATCGCCGCCGTCAAGGAGACAACACAGACGGGCCGCCTTGGCATGACAACTTTCCCTTAGAAATTCTTTGGACAGCCGTGCCAGCGGTGATTATCTTAGGAATCGGAGTCTACAGTTTTGAGATTTACAACTCAATGGGAGGCCTCGATCCGATGGGCAATCATGACCACGGCACGATGCAAGCGCACTCTAAAATGCGGGGAAGTGCGATCGCAGCCACACTCTCAGATACACCGCAAAACGCCCCTCAAATTCCGTCTCCAAAACTCGTTGCTTTAGGCGTAGGCGCTTCCCCAGAAAATGAAGACAAACCAGCAGACTTAGTTGTAAATGTCACAGGTTTGCAGTACGCCTGGATATTTAGCTATCCAGAAAGCGGCGTTAGTTCTGGCGAACTGCATATGCCAGTCAACCGCGACGTACAGCTAAATATCGCAGCCCAAGACGTGCTGCACGCATTTTGGCTGCCGGAATTTCGCCTCAAACAAGATGCAATTCCTGGGCGGCCGAGCGAACTGAGATTTACACCAACTAAAACCGGCGAATACCGGGTTGTTTGTGCTGAATTGTGCGGCGCTTATCACGGAGCGATGAAAGCTTTAGCAGTCGTCCACACGCCAGAAGAATTCGACAGTTGGCTGCAAAGCCAGCAAGTTGCTAGCAGTCAAAACTTAGAGCAAGCAGTTGCAGTCAATCCAGGGGAATTGTCAGACGGTGAATTTTTGGCTCCCTACGTCAGGGAAATAAAAATTAATTCCGAAACCCTAGAACAACTTCACCCAACTCATCACTAAAAATAGTCATTAGTTCCTGGCACAGGGTCTTTGATCCTTAGCTAATAACTAATGACTAATAACTAATGACTAATAACTATGACACAAGCACAGTTCCAAGAAAGTGCAAACACTGAGGCTCGCGGAACAGCGCCCGCCGATAGACATTGGCGCGACTACTTCACTTTTAATACCGACCACAAAGTCATCGGTATTCAATACCTAGTCACAACATTTATTTTCTATCTAATCGGCGGCGTGATGGCAACTTTGGTGCGAACAGAACTCGCCACCCCCGACGCCGATTTTGTCACCCCCGAACTCTATAACAGTTTATTTACTGTTCACGCGACGGTGATGATCTTCCTGTGGATCGTACCCGCCGGAGCCGGATTTGCTAACTTTTTGATCCCCTTAATGATCGGGGCAAAAGACATGGCATTTCCCCGGCTGAATGCCGTTGCCTTTTGGATGATTCCCGTAGGTGGCATTTTGCTGTTGAGCAGTTTTTTGGTAGGAGCTCCACAGGCGGGTTGGACTTCCTATCCGCCTTTGAGCTTAGTTACTGCTCAAGCGGGGGAAGAAATTTGGATTCTCAGCGTTTTGATTCTGGGAACTTCTTCGATTTTGGGGGCGGTGAATTTTGCCATTACCATCTTCACCATGCGGGTTCCGAGCATGGGTCTCAATGATATGCCTTTGTTTTGCTGGGCGATGATTGCGACTTCAGCGCTGACTTTGATTGCTACTCCAGTGTTAGCCGCAGCTTTGATTTTGCTGTCGTTTGACTTGTTAGCGGGGACGGCATTTTTTAACCCGACCGGCAACGGCGATCCCATCGTCTACCAGCATTTATTCTGGTTTTATTCGCACCCGGCAGTTTACATTATGATTATGCCCTTTTTCGGGGTGATTTCAGAAGTTTTGCCGGTGCATTCCCGCAAGCCAATTTTTGGTTATTTGGCGATCGCATATTCGAGTCTCGCAATCAGCTTTTTGGGCTTGATCGTGTGGGCGCACCATATGTTTACCAGCGGCACTCCCGGCTGGCTGCGGATGTTTTTTATGATCACGACTATGATCATCGCCGTACCAACTGGGATTAAAATATTTAGCTGGTTGGCAACTATTTGGGGAGGCAAACTCCGGCTTGTCAGCGCGATGCTATTTGGCATGGGTTTTATCTCAACATTTGTGCTCGGCGGCATCACCGGGATCATGGTAGCTTCCGTACCTTTCGACATTCACGTTCACGACACTTATTTTGTCGTCGCTCACCTACACTACGTGCTGTTTGGCGGCTCAGTGTTTGGCATTTACGCTGCTTTTTACCACTGGTTCCCCAAAATGACCGGGCGGATGATTAATGAATTTTGGGGTAGAGTTCACTTTGTTTTAACCTATGTTGGCTTTACTGTAACTTTCCTGCCGATGCACGCTTTGGGGATGCAAGGAATGCCTCGGCGCGTGGCAATGTACGACCCGAAATTTACCACAATTAATGTCATTTGTACTGTCGGTGCTTATATGCTGGCAGTCTCTACAATCCCGTTTATCATTAATGTGATTTGGAGCTGGAGGTATGGCCCGAAAGCAGGTGACAATCCTTGGCAAGCTTTGAGTTTGGAATGGATGACGACTTCGCCACCCCCCATCGAAAATTTTGAAGGAGTGCCGGTATTGGCAACGGGGCCTTACGATTACGGCATGGAAAAAATTCAGAATACAGGGGAACGTCTCAGGCTCAAGCTGAGGGAAAATGCCACCCGCAACGCCCAGAAAACAGGTATTCCTATTGCGGAGGCTCAAGCTTCAACTTTCTTGGGCCGTACTGCAACTTTGGTCGCTCCTGAATCCGAGAGAGATGTTGATTCTCCTGCTGATGAAAGTCAAGATGGTGAATAGTTATTAGTCATCAGTCATCAGTCATTGTTGACTGTTGACTGTTGACTGTTGACTGTTAACTAATGCCAATTGACAACTGACAACTGACTTCTTCATTAACAATTTCTTATGCAAATTCCAGCGATCGATCCGACAAAAACAGCCCTAAATTACCACCACGAGGGCGAAGTAGAAGCACACGGCGTCGAGCATCCCGACCACCGAATGTTAGGTGTAATTGTGTTCCTGTGCGCTGAAGGCATGATATTTTTCGGTATGTTTGCCGCGTATTTGATTTATCGGGCGATGGCCCCCGTGTGGCCTCCTGAAGGTACGCCAGGGCGAGAGTTATTGCTGCCGGGAATCAATACGATAATTCTGATTGCTAGCAGTTTTGTAATTCACAATGCTGATACGGCAATCAAAAAGAATGATGCCACCGGAATGCGGAATTGGTTGCTCGTAACTATTGCTATGGGCGCAGTTTTCTTGGCAGGTCAGGTTTACGAATACACTCATTTAGAGTTTGGCTTGACGACTAATTTGTATGCCAGTTGCTTTTACGTTTTGACTGCTTTTCACGGCTTGCACGTTACGTTTGGAGTGCTGTTGATGGCGGGGGTAGTGTGGCGATCGCGCGCGCAAGGCCACTATTCTAGCGAGCACCACTTCGGAATCGAAGCGACTGAGATTTACTGGCACTTTGTCGATGTGATTTGGATTGTTTTGTTTCTGTTACTGTATATTTTGTGATCCCAGAGGCTTTTCAACCTCTGCCACAAGAGGTTTGTATGACCCCCAATTGGGGGTTTTTTTATTGTTTGGAGAGTGCGATCGACTTTCATTCACATGAATCAAAGCCGATCGCGCTAAACTAAAAGTAGCAATTCTCCTATCCAGCAGCATTGAGAAAATTATGCAGTGCGAATTGTGCGATCGACAAATGGAAGCATTAACCGCCCATCACCTCACCCCCAAACAAAACACCAAGCGGAAAAACGAAGACCCAAGCCCGACAATCGACATTTGCTCAGCCTGTCACCGCCAGATTCACTCTCTATTTGACAACAAACACCTCGCCCAAGAGCTCAACACCCTGGAAAAGCTCAAAAATGAGCCTGAACTCCAGAAATTTGTCTCTTGGATTAAGAAACAAAAAACTGACAAACGCATTCAAGTACGGGGCAAAAAAGCTCGATCGTAGGGCGAGAAATTAGGTATCTACTTCTGGATGCAGTTACTGTCTGAGGCCCGGTTTCTTCATTAATTTTTCGTTCCCTAACCCAAAATTTTACATAGAAACCCGGTTTGTTTGCGTAAATCCTAGGGCGTAGGTACAGTATTAGAACTTGACAAAAGTAGGAAAGCATGATAAGTGAATTTAGGAGCTTGTTAAAT
>NZ_JAUBRA010000081.1:0-27963 GCF_036701555.1 Microcoleus sp. Pol10D4 | reverse complement strand
TTTGACAGCGCCTTCAAGAATTACCTTTTGGTAGTTTCTTTAGAATCCCTGCTGCTTCAGCGCAGGGAGTGTCAATTATGAATAAATTAAAACTAAAAATTTTCCTCATAACTTAATTATAATTGTACAGGCATCGAATATGCAAGAACTCATCAATCGGACGCACCCTCAGACCAAACAGGCAATTGATTAATCTTGTCCAGAGTTATATCTACATACTTTTTACCGTCCCCCGCCAGATTTTCCCCAAAATATCCCTCATCGCCGTCGTGCTTGTGAGGGCCGCTCAAAGCTGCTGCATAGCGGCCTTGCAAACGAGCTTGATTGAAAGGAGAATTCGCGTACCAGTACCAGCGACTCGGAAAAACTATGCCGCCAATATCCTCAATTGAATCGCGAGTGCCTCGAAGGTGAAAAACGCGATCGGCCTCTGCAAAACCATTTTCTCCCGAAAACACGCCCCCAACCGAAACAACCGTAATTTCTGCCTTCAGCCATTCTTTAAGATAACGAGTAGCACCCAAAGCAACTTGTGCGCCGCCGCTTGTGCCAATTAAAATAACTTTCAAAGGTTTTTGAGAATTAACTGAAATGGGAGATTGAGCATTCATGCGCTCGATAATTGCATTAGCTATTCCCTGATTGTATGCAAAGCCATAGCGATAATCTAGAGAAATTGCAAACCTCCAGAGATTGCGAATTTTAATGAATATATCCCCTGCAATCGGCCCTTTTTTTGCTTGTTCTGCAAACCGCCAAAAAGGAGCTAGCCATCGCTCTCCTCCTAAACTTTTGTTAGAAACTGAGTAAGGAAAAACATCGCCCACTGCTACGCACTGCGGGTGACTTTTAACTAAGTGCTTGAGAAAAAACTCTTCGCCCGGGGTTAATTCGTCCCCCGAAAAATCGCCAACTCCTGGTAAAAAGATGATATAACAATTGAGTGGCGCAGACTTACGCGTTTCTAAATTGCCCTTGTTTGAAGGCAATATCTCCGGCGGATTTTTCTTGATACCCAACGTTTCGGCACTTTGATTCAGCCACCATATAACCGTCCCCACCGGCGAAAGAATTCCCCAAATTATTAGGATTACACCTGCGATGAGCAACAAATTTAAACTTCCCCCCCGCAGCCATGCAAGTATGCGTAAAATCAATCTTAGCATTTAATTAAATCTGGTAGAATGCCAATTAATTACCTAATTACGTAGAAATAGTTCGGTGATTCTGCTGTATTAGACATTATTTTGTAAAAGTTGTCAACTATCTTGAGGAGCAGGAGTTCAACGTGAAGGGAGAAGATTCAATCGCAGGTTTGGGCGCAACGCTTTGGAATGCACTTTCTTTGAACGGCAATTTTTACGAAAAAACTCCCTACACTCGCAGAACTAAGCGAATAGCTTTAACAATTGTAATTTTAGCTGCGCTGTCCCGCGTGTTGGGTAGTGCAGTCATCTTGTTAATCAACCGAACTGAGCTATCAGTATTATTTCTTGGACTTTGGATAGAGGGTTTCGCTATCGCGGGGGGTTATTATTTTTGGACTTTCACTATCTTTAAAATCGGGCAGTGGCTGAAATCGGGACACGTAACTTATGGGGAGTTGCTGGTTCCGATCGGCTTTGCCTACGCCCCCCAAGTGCTGAATTTCTTAACGTTAATTCCTTTGCTGGGAGAAGGAATACAGCGGATATTAGCTGTGTGGAGTTTGCTAGCTGTAATTGTAGCGGTTCGCCAAGGTTTGGATATTAAAACTCGCTGGGCGGTGTTAATTTGTTTTGTGGGTTGGCCGTTGATTCAAATTGCGATCGGCTTTGTGGAAGTATTTGAACAGTTGCTTTCACGATGGCTTTAAAAGTAGGAAAGTGGAATATTTAAAAAGGCAAAAGCACCAAAAAAGTACATTTCTTAAGTTTTTTATGATTTCTCCGGCAAGTATGCGAGCCAGAGGTGCAGATAGAGGTATGGTGCGTGACTATTGAGGCATTGTGCACGCTCGCATCTCGTTTTTGGAGGGTTCGCGGAAAGCTCGCTATCTTACAGCGTATTCCAGGTTTATGAAGTACATTGGGCAGCCGTTAGAACCAGCGAAATACCCTTCTCCGTTGTCGGTTTAGATCGCCCTACCATCCACCGCGATTTACCCGCGATCGCGAAAAGTTATAATCATGTGATCATTGACGGGCCGCCCAGAGTCTCAGACCTAGCGCGTTCTGCAATTATGGCCTCCAATCTGGTACTGATCCCCGTTCAACCTTCTGCTTACGATGTTTGGGCAACAGAGAAAGTAATTAGCCTGATCCAAGAAGCTTCTGTCTATAAAGATTGGCTGAAATCCGTATTTTTAATTAATCGTAAAATAGTCAATACATCCATTGCTAAGGATGTAGTAGAGGCCCTTTCAGACTATAAAATTCCCGTTTTAAAATCATCCATTTGTCAACGAGTTGCCTTCGCAGAATCCGCTGGGATTGGCTGTACTGTATTGGAAACAGAGCCTAAAGGACTAGCTGCCACTGAAATCAAGTTGCTAGTAGAAGAATTGCTTACTTTAGATGTTTAATAGCGCTTCTCAAGCAAGAGAGGTACGCGCCTACCAACTACCACTAGCACCTCATCTACCTGAGAAAGGCTATAGACATCTCTATAAAAATTTGTAGACGATAATTGGCGCTAATTCCCGGTATTTTCGCCTTGTTCATTCTGAGAAAAACCCTGAGCCGCTTGTCTTACGAGTTCAACATCCAACTCTAACGTCTCAGCTAGTTGTTCCACACTCAATCCTAAAGCCAAAAAGCTCGGAACTTTTTGTAATAGAGTTTCTTCCCGAACTTCTTGATAAAACCGTGTTTGCCTTAACTCACCTAATTCCAACATTTCTTGTATCTCCTGACGACTTAAATTAATAAACTTATAAACAATGACTGTCTCAATAAATTCTACTACATCAAAGCTGAAGTAATACAACTTCAGCTTTCAGGTAATTAACTAGCTTTTTACGCTATCAAACCGCAAATCTTCAACTCCTAGTTTTAGTCTGTAAAAGTGTAGCTGTTGGTTTCACACAGATTGATCTTGTAAGCTTCGGCTTCACGGTTGTCATCAAAAACAGCTTTGATGTCATAACTGCAAAGGTTAGCCTCGTCCTCAAAATAGACTAAGGCGGAGTCGCCACTATTGAGGACAGATTGACCCAAGATATCATCGCCCCAGTCATCTTCACCCGTCGGTCCAACCTTGAGGTGGCGAATCGGGGCGGTAGTGTTGTTAATAACTGTAAAATCTCGCTGATCCGCTAACGCACTCCCTACGCTGAAAGCAGTAATCGGTAGCGATAAAACGACAGCGGTCATTAAATTACGAAACGATTTGTTCAAGATCATGGCTTCCTCTTTACACGATAAATTGTTCTCGGTTGAATCAATACTCCGGACAGTTTTTAGAGAAACGGCCCAAATCCTTATTCTACCGTTGGCGATGCCTTCGGCTGGCTACGCCTACGCGGCGAACTTGGAGTCCAAAACCCGCATTCTACCGTTGCCCATTAAAAAGTGTCCGGAGTATTGTTGAATCAACTCAACAATAAATGAGACCTCAGAAAAAAACACTCACTAAAGTTGAGACACTCAGTTTGACCCAATTCACGATTGTATAGGGTTTTGTAACTATAACCTTTGATAGATATGTCCGTCAACCCTTCGTGTATAGCCGAGGACAAAACAGTGGCAGATATCCGTAAACTTCTCAACCAAGTGGCCGCACAGGAAACGCAGCTACGAGACACTCAGTTCCTGGCACCTTGCGTGCGCGGCGGACGGGTGCGAACAAGGGTTGCCGGCATGGTTTATACTTTCAAACCAAAGCCTCGTAATTTTGAAGGGTGGGGTATCTTTCAGCCAGTTAATGAAAAAATTGCTGAAGTAGTTGAGGAAGCAAGTTTACCGCAACTGACAGAGTATTTGCAACTTCTTGTGCCGATTCGTCTGCAACTAATT
Organism: Microcoleus sp. Pol10D4; assembly: GCF_036701555.1. Classification (NCBI taxonomy): domain Bacteria; kingdom Bacillati; phylum Cyanobacteriota; class Cyanophyceae; order Oscillatoriales; family Microcoleaceae; genus Microcoleus; species Microcoleus sp. Pol10D4. The sequence goes on along the minus strand of NZ_JAUBRA010000081.1, from coordinate 23,968 downwards.
TGCGCTTTGCAGAGTCAAACTTGGCTGGCTTATCCTGTTAATGAATCGGATGTTAGACAGCGGATTGGTGTAGTTAAGCCTGTGCCTGTACATTTAGTAACTGATGGCGCTAGTTTTGAGCCAATTGTTGCTAGATGGGATGGTCAATCTTGGTGGTTTGAGGATATCGATCGCCGCGCCGATCCGCTGCCGTCAGAGGAATTGAGGACAGCTTTAAAAAAGGTGATTTCTCCTCAAGAAATTCGCTTTAAGGGGATGACACCGGAGATGCGTACTGTCTACGAGTTGGTAGCACAGCAAACAGAGGAATTCAGCGAAAAGTTCCAGCAGCGGCGGGATGAAAGTCGCTTGCGGGAGGCGTTACAAATGGGTGGCGGCGAGTTGCGGGAGTTTCGCGATCGCGACAACTATTGGCTGATCGAGTGGACGGCGGGAAATGGCGATCGCCATACGAGTGCGATCGCCAAAAATGACCTCACAGTTGTCAGCGCTGGCATCTGTCTTAGCGGACTAGACAGAAACTTTGATTTACAATCATTAGTGGGAGTAATTGAAGCTAGATAAGTCAGGATTTAGCAACTAGCAATTAGCAATTAGCCATTATGTCTATCTTTTTTCACGAGCAACTGTACCGCACTCCCGCAACTATGGCGCAGTTGAAAAAGTTGCCCGTAACCGTATGCGGCGCTGGCGCTTTGGGTGCGAATGTTACGGAAAATTTGGCGCGTTCTGGGTTTGAAAATTTAAAGGTTATCGATCGCGATCGCATTGAGGAGCGCAACTTATCCACTCAACCTTATTATCGCTCAGATGTCGGCGCATTCAAAGCAAAAATTCTCGCTAATAACCTGTACCGTGCTTTGGGGGTTAAAGTTGATGCACAGTCAAAAGAACTAACAGCGACGAATGCAGCTCAACTACTTGCCAACAGCGGACTAATAGTAGATACTTTTGATAATAGCGTAGGGCGGCAAGCGGTGAAAGATTGGTGTGCTAGCACATCAATACCCTGTCTCCACGTTGGTTTAGCTGCTGATTATGCGGAGGTAATTTGGAATCAGCACTATCGCGTTCCTTCACCTGCAAATGATTACATTTGCGATTATCCGCTAGCGAGAAACTTGGTGATGCTAACAGTAGCTGTTGCTTGTGAAGTTATTATTAATTTTGCCGCCGCTAAACAGCAGCAGAGTTTTACGTTAACGTTGGGCGACTTTGCAATTAAGCCATTTATACAGTAAACTATGAAGTTAGTTACCTAATGTATTAACTGGCGATTTGCATTTTTTGCAAACTGAGGTTAATCGTCAAGCCAAATGTGCGATCGGCAGAGGATACTTGACAAACGGCGACTACAGACCGCACGCTAGTTAAAGGTTTGGCTGCCAGTCCCGGCGTTTAGCCTCCAGCACGGATGCGATCGCCACCCTCGGTAATTTGCTCCGCCGCCTTCGCCTGCTCAACCCTATAAGTTTTCCGGCGTTGCTGAACTATGGTATGATGAAGTTGTCCTCTGAGCGTCAAAAATAACACATATTTAAAAAAAAAATATTATGCAATGCCCTGAATGCAATTCAACTCATATCAATAAGAATGGTCACACAAAAGGCAAACAAAATTATATTTGTGTCCAAGGCAAAAGACAATTTATAGATGATTATAAACTTCACAGAGGATATCCAGAAGAAGTTAAACGTGAATGTCTAAAAATGTATGTTAATGGCATGGTTTTCGAGCAATTGAAAGAGTCAAGAATGTACATCATACTACAATCATTAATTGGGTAAAATAAGCCGAAAAACTCTTGCCAAATTTTTACGAACCAGAAACAAATCTCGAAGTGGGAGAATTAGATGAATTACAAACATTTGTGGGTTCAAAAAAAAACAAAACCTGGCGAGCGACGGCGGTAGACCATTTTAAGCCAGGTATTTTAGGATGGGTTTTAGGTGACCATAGCGCCAAAAGTTTTGAACCACTATGGGCTCTTGTTAGTAAATGGAAATGCTACTTTTATGTAACAGATGGCTGGAAAGTTTACCCAAATTTTATTCCAGAAGGAGACCAGATTATCAGCAAAACCTATATGACTTGCAGTTGAAGGTAAAAATACAAGACTTAGACATTATTTGGCTCGGCTTACAAGAAAAACTCTTTGTTATTCTAAGTGTGAAAAAATGCTAGGATATTCAATTAAATTACTAATTCATTCTCTAAAATTTGGAGATGTTCCAATTCCCCATCAAAATCCTGGAAATCATTTTCGACTCCCCTCCCGTATTTTTGCTCGTATCATACCCTAATTCAGCAACGCCCGGTTTTGTTGGACGCTATCCCCGTTGAATCAGGAAGCCAGCGCTGTACCGCCTAATCGGTCAGCGTCTGGTAGTTCACATAGCGTTCCTACATTAAGTGGTGAAAATCTAGAAACCGGTTTCTCAAAGAAACCGGTTTTTTGGCAATTATTAGGTTTGGCAAATCAGTGAGAACGGCTACATTATCTATCAGTGCGGGAACATTGGTGACAAGTTAAGACTTAATTGCATTTATCAATCAGTAATATTACTCAAAAAACTGCTTGTTTAGGAGTGGAAAATTCACGATTTGAGAGAAAGTAGGTATAAATATCATGGGAGCCATGATTCCTCGACCGCCCAAATCTCAGTTTTATGCCCAAAATCCGAGTAAATGTTGAGCATAATTGCTGATTGACAAATGCTTTCTTAGCTTAACTTGTTACCAATGGTGCGGGAACAATAATAGTTGTTTGACTGGGAGCATCCCCTACATTGTAAAAGAGCGAGATGTCGTTGTTTTGTAGGGTGCGTTGCCACAATCGCTTCATGCTGTGACTCTCGCGTCCAGACTTGTCGGAAGCACCCTACAGCTACAAAAACGGGATGCTCCCTTCTTCACTTGCTCGATCTATTTACAGTCACGCACCCTACGTTTGGTATATCGAGTTATGGTGCGTGACTATTGAAACCTTGTGGATATGCTCGAATTTATTCGCAGTCACGCACCCTACATTTGCTTTAAAACAGGATAAAATTGTCATGATTAAAAAGGCCAAAAACACAAAAAAACTGCCGGCTAAACTCCGGGTAATTTCTCCGGCAAGTATGCAAATAATAGCAATTGAAAAACACTGCCAATGTTACCATTGCGAGCCAGAGAACCCAGAAGTCCCTTAACCTGTTAAAATAAAATTGCTTAAGGTGCAAATACTCTGTGTCGCAGCGCGTCATTGCCCACAAAAGCATTCGCCGGTCGTGATCGAAGCAGTTTCGCTTGCTTTCTTTGAGAGGATGCTTGACAGGGTGCCCGTGCGAAAGTAGATTGAGGCACAGCAGATAGCATGATTATTGACGGCAACCACACCCCTACTATTCGGGTCTCCCCACTGTCCCTCCCCCTTTAGCAAGATACATTGTTAGAGAAGGAAATACACAAAAATTTACATCTATAATTTGTGTAGTGTTCCAAATCGCTCCTCACCAGCAGCGATACAGCCCTCGCCAAGACAGTAGGATAGAAAAAATATGTTTGAACGCTTTACAGAACAAGCCATTAAAGCAATCATGCTAGCCCAAGAGGAAGCGCGGCGCCTCGGTCACAATTTTGTAGGCACCGAGCAAATACTTCTGGGGCTCGTCGGCGAAGGCACTGGCATCGCTGCAAAAGTATTACTGGATATGGGCCTCAACTTGAAAGAGGCGCGCAATGAAATCGAAAATATCATCGGTAGAGGTTCGGGGTTCCTCCCGCCGGAAATTCCTTTTACGCCCCGCGTCAAGCGCATTTTTGAGACTGCGCTGAACGAAGCACGGCAGTTAGGCCACAATTACATTGGCACCGAGCACATCCTGCTGGGGCTGATTCAGGACGATGAAGGGGTGGCGGCGAAGGTGCTGCAAAACTTGGGAATCGATCGCCAGAGAGTCCGCACGCAGGTAATTCGTGCCGTGGGAGAAGTCGCAGCGGTACCCGGAGGTAGGGGAGATAGCGGCGATCGCAAAATCCCGACTTTAGAAGAATTTGGCACAAACTTGACCAAGTTAGCCGCAGCAGGCAAACTCGACCCCGTAGTGGGCCGCGAAAATGAAATCGAGCGCGTGATCCAAGTGCTCGGCCGCCGCACGAAGAACAATCCAGTGTTAGTAGGCGAACCGGGAGTCGGCAAAACAGCCCTCGCCGAAGGCCTAGCCCAGCGGATTGTTAATAGAAACGTCCCGGAAATTTTAGAAGACAAACAAGTAATCAGCCTCGATATGGGTTCGCTGATTGCTGGTACAAAGTTCCGAGGCGAATTTGAAGAACGCCTGACGAAAATCATGGCCGAAATTCGTGCTGCCGGCAACATCATTCTGGTAATCGACGAAATTCACACCTTAGTAGGTGCAGGCGCAATTCAAGGCAGCATGGATGCCTCCAATATGCTCAAACCTGCCCTTGCTAGAGGCGAATTGCAGTGTGTCGGCGCCACTACCTTGGACGAATATCGCAAACACATCGAGCGCGACGCTGCCTTAGAACGCCGCTTCCAACCGATCAAAGTCGGTGAACCGAGCGTGGCTGAAACAATAGAAATATTGTACGGCTTGCGATCGGCTTATGAACAGCATCACCGACTGACAATTTCCGACGCAGCTTTAGAAGCAGCGGCCACACTGTCAGACAGATACATTAACGATCGGTTTTTGCCCGACAAGGCGATCGACTTAATTGACGAAGCAGGTTCCCGCGTCCGCGTGATGAATTCACAAACCCCGCCCGAAGTTAAAGAACTCAAAAAGCAACTGCCTGCAGTCACAAAAGAAAAAGATGCAGCAGTGCGCGAGCAAGACTTCGACAAAGCTGGAAAATTGCGCGATCGCGAATTAGAAATTGAAGCCGAAATCGCCGAAGCTACGATCAACAAAAGCCAGCTCAAAACTTCTCCCATCGTCACCGAAGAAGACATCGCTCACATCGTGGCTAATTGGACGGGAGTACCAGTCAGCAAGCTGACAGAATCCGAATCGGAATTGCTGCTGCACATGGAAGATACTTTGCACCAGCGCTTGATCGGTCAAGAAGAAGCTGTCACCGCAGTTTCTCGGGCCATCCGCCGCGCGCGGGTAGGCTTGAAAAATCCCAATCGCCCGATCGCCAGTTTCATCTTTTCCGGCCCCACAGGCGTCGGCAAAACGGAACTTACAAAAGCCTTGGCAACTTATTTCTTCGGTTCCGAAGAAGCCATGATTCGGTTAGATATGTCCGAATTCATGGAACGCCACACGGTTTCTAAACTCATCGGTTCACCTCCGGGTTACGTTGGCTACGATGAAGGCGGCCAACTAACAGAAGCAGTCCGGCGCCGTCCTTACACGGTCATCTTGTTCGACGAAATCGAAAAAGCTCACCCGGATGTCTTCAACATGATGCTGCAAATCTTGGAAGACGGTCGCTTGACTGATGCTAAAGGTCGGACAGTAGACTTTAAGAATACGCTGCTGATCATGACCTCCAACATCGGTTCGCGAGTGATTGAAAAAGGCGGCGGCGGTCTCGGTTTCGAGTTTGCTGAAAGTGCTGCTGACGGTCAGTATAACCGCGTTCGCAGCTTGGTAAACGAAGAACTGAAACAGTTTTTCCGTCCTGAATTTATCAACCGCTTGGATGAGATTATCGTCTTCCGCCAGTTGAACAGGGAAGAAGTCAAGCAGATTGCGGACATTATGTTGCAGCAAGTCTTCAGCCGCTTAACCGAACAGGGTATTACTTTGTCGGTGACAGACCGTTTCAAGGACTTGTTAGTTACAGAAGGCTACAATCCCAGCTACGGTGCTCGACCTTTGCGCCGCGCAATCATGCGGTTGTTGGAAGATGTACTGGCTGAGGAAATGCTGTCTGGGAAGCTGAAAGACGGCCAAAAGGCGATCGTTGATGTAGATGAAAATGGTCAGGTTAAGGTGTTGCCCGATGGTTCATCTGAGCCGAAATTGCCTGAATTCGCATTAAGCCATTAATGCACTCTACCAACGGATAAATACTGTTGATTAAAAACCCGGTTTCTCGGAGAAGCCGGGTTTTTAATTAAAAAATACCAGTTAAAAAAAAGCAACTTTAGGCAAGCTCCAAATCCTTATATAATATCAAATCCGGTAGCATCGTCGGGCGTAAAATTCCGTCAACAATCACGGACACAGCAACCGGAATTGATATAATTAATCTGCGTTAATCTGTGTTTATCTGCCTGTATCTGCGGTTAAAAAAAGAGAAATTTTCGGGTCGCAGATGACAAGGGATTGGCGCAGATTCACGCAGATCAAGAGAATAGATATATGAATAATTCCCAGGTAATAGATTTGAGATAATTATAAAATCTAAAATCTAAAATCGTATGAGTTTTGGCTCTTTTATCCCAACACATTATCTACAGCAATTTCTACATCTGGAAAAGCTAGAATAGATAAAGTCTGACCTCGCTGGAATCTTTGAATATTTTGGTATCCCGATGGAGAAGGTTCGCGATAAACTACTACACATTGTTCGTTAATATCTACCAGCCAAACTTCTAAAATATTGTCTTCGGCATAAAGAGGAATTTTGATATTTCTGTCAGTTTCAGCGGTTGCATCCGCTACTTCCACAATTAGTAAAATATCCTCAGACTGAGGATGTCCCGATTCGTAAAAATCATCGCGCCGCCGCAGTAAAGAAATATCCGGTTCAGGTTCCGAGTGATCGTCCAATTCTACCGGATCTTGAACTCCAATGGTTACTCTCGATAATAAGCGGATATAGAATAACTCTGTCAGACGCTTGACATGAGATGTATGCCTTCTACCGACGGCGGCGATTTGAACAATTTCTCCTCGAATTAATTCAACTTTATCATCTTTTGTCAAGATGCCAGCTTCAATCATCTGATGATATTCTTTTACTGTAAATAACCGCTTGATTAACTGAGTTGTCATCATTGTTTCGTACAAGAATAGTGGAGTTTTTGCCTGCGACCCAGGTTTAATAATGTGATTATACTATATCGACCAGTAGTCGTTTAGTAGGGTCGGCATTGCCCGCCTTACAATCGACGAATCTAATCCCACGATTGCAATTGCACAACCCAATGCTGCACCAAAGCCGAAATGCGATCGCGCCGCGTTTCAAAAGTAGCAGCAATCCAGATAAACACAATCCCAAAAGCTAAACCAATCGCCCATTTTATCAGCGGATAATCGAATATCAGAACCACCAACTGATAGAAAACATTGATTAAAAAAATTCCAGTTCCCACAAACAAAAACGCCCGAACTCGCACCGCCAAACCCGCTGCAATCGCCACTAAACTAAAAGCTCCCGCCACTAAACCGTGGCTTTGCTGAGTCAAAAGAGGCATCCCGCAAATCAGCGCAGTTGCCAGCATTCGCAGAGTGTGGCGCAGCGGTTTTTCTGCTGGTAATTTGAGAGTGCGATCAAAGTGAGTAATGTAAAGTAAAGAAAGTCCTAAAGGAGTAACATAAAACTCTGGCTGAGTCAATCCTATTTGCCAGAACCAGCGCAGCATTATCCAGTCAATTATCGCCACACTCACATAGGTAAAACGGACTTCCTCCCTTTCCCAAGCCAAGAAAAAATAGAAGGTAGCAGCTATCAGCAAGCTAATCGGATAAAACTTAGCCGGACTTTCCAAAATAGTAACTATGGGAATCAGCGAAGCAATTACCTGCCAAGGTTTTTTTGACCAACCCCAGTTGTCCCAAGGCAAAATGTAAATAAAATAGGCAAATAGAGAAGCGAGGGCAACTTTCCAAGGCCCCAGCGGCCCGGAAATATACTTAACTAAAGGTGTATTGATCCAGTAAAGCCGGATGCCAAAGGCTTCTAGACAACCTAAGTAAATCCAAATTTCTGCCCATCGGCGATCGAGATTATTTCGCCCTTGCAAGAAAGCGTATTGAACTAATAAAGCACCAGTGACTAATCCTAAATTGAGGCCGGACTTAATATCATCGGCAGAAGCCCAAATCAGCAGCAAACTGCTCAAAACCCAGTGCAGGTGAGCAAAGATTTTTAACTCTGCATTAGTTAAATGTAAATAATTACTGAGCCAAGGAGATAAAATGCGATAGATATATGTTAAAGTTGTGCCGAGAGTTGCCAGGACAATTAAGCCATCTCCAAAAGCTCCTCCTGGTGTTTGAAAAAGTTGATATAGTAGCGATTCGTAAGCAGCAACGGAAACGCCAATTAATCCTAAATAAACCAAAGGTTTGAATTCTGGCTCACGCCTACCAATGCCGATCGCAATTAAAGACGCCCCCAATACAGTTAAACCAGTCCAATTCGTCAAAGTGTGCGATCGGAAAGTTAAACCCAATACCCCGTAAACCAAAGGTATAAAATGAATGCTAGGTAAATTTGTTCGATCGGGGTGGCGTCGCCTCCACCAATCCCCCAACAATTGAGTAAACAATCCGAGAGCGATATTAGCAACTGCCAAATTAATCGTCGTGCGATCGACAAAACTCAAACCGACTGCTGTTAACAACTCCAAACTCCAAGCCAAGGCATAAATTGCCAGAGGGGAAAGCTGACGTAAACTTCGGAAAATAATCGCAGCCATTATCACCAAAATAGCAGCCAAAACTTCAGCAGAGGGCAGGAAACTTAAGCTACTACCTGCGTAGAGTTCATAGGAATAAAAAGTAATAGTTGTTAACAGCAAGCCTGCGAGTAAGATGGCCCACCCATCTAAAGCTCGATCGTAAATTTCAGCTAATTGAGAAGACTCAGACAAACGGTTGAAAAAACGAACTATTATACTGCGAAACAACCACAGAGACAAAACAGCGATCGCCCCGGCAATTCCCCAAAGCCAACCTGACACCAAACCTAATTCATAAATCACCCCAGCTACGAAACTCAAGCCAAACCCCACTCCAATCGCAGCCGCTGGTATCTCGACTAAATAGTAAGTATTGACCAACATTAATCCGGCTGCCAAACCCAAACCAATTAACCGATATCCCGGAAAACTAAAAATTAGAAATTGTGCAAATATTAGGGCGATCGCACTAAAGGTACTGGCAACTTGTTTGTGAGCAGCCTCAGTATATTTAGCAACAGCAGTCAAAGCCAAAGGAGTCGCCAGCCAGAGCAAACTCCACTGAGGGCGATAAGTGGCAGTACCCGCAATTAAATAATTTTGCAACAATATAAAGCTGCATCCTGCTAATACTAAGCCCAGATACCAGGAAGTTTGAAACCATGCAGGATGCCAGCGAAAAAATGCAGAGTTTTCTCGGAAACTTGCCGCTTTCATCCAGACAAAAAATCCCCATTCACTCGCCATGAATATTAATAATATTGCTGACCAAATATTGGGTGTCAGGTTTGGGAAAAATAACTCAATTGCCGAAGCGATCGCGCCAAAACCCATAATGTGAGTTATGGGAACCAAAATTGCCGGATTTCCCTGTTGTGCAGCCGCAGAAGCCGGCCTCGAAACTCGCCGGGAGTTGTCGGGAATTACGTATTTCCAAGTGATCCAACCTAAAATTAAAGTAGAGACTAATAAATTTAGCGATCGCCAAAACGGATTGACAAAACTAATAACAGTTAAAGCACTCCCCAAACCGAGAGCAAGGTTTTCCCCAAAACTGGCAAGTTGAAACTTTCGCTTGCGGTAGAGCCACTGCGCCACACTTACCATTAAAATTAAATAAGGCAACAGCAGAAAACTCCAAAAAGCCCAAGGAGTTTGCTGAGAGTTTGTAATCTGAGTTAAAAATGCAACAAATTGTGTTTTAATCCCTAAAGGAAGCACTCGCCAAAACAGCCAAATACTCTGAAGTCCCACCGCCTCCAGCATTAGCAAATCAAAGTTTTGCCAAAACCGCACTAAACGGTTATAAAAAAACCAAACAGCCAATCCGCTAACTGCGATCGCCTGTAGCGGAATGTCGCGGAAACAAACTAGGTATCCCAAACCCAACAAACCCATTCCCGCTAATTGCCAGTAAAAAAAATTGCTGGGATTTGGCTGGTCGGATATATTGTTTTCAATAGTCCTAGATGCGAGGGGGTGCTGCCAATCCAGCCATGCTAAAAGCACGCCACAAATCGCCAAAGCTAAACCCATTTCAGCGATATTTACATCCTTGACAAATATCGCTCGACCCAGTAAAATTCCTAACGAATAAGCTACTAAAGCTGCTTTTTTGTAAGTCAAAAAATCTCTGCTCAAACTGAAAGCAGCGGGGAATGTTTCAGTATTTCCCCCAAGTTGGGTAGATTGCAATCGTTGTTGCTGAACTTGATAAACTGTAATAGCAGCAGTTCCCACTGTACCCACATAAACCGCAGTGAGGGCAAAGCCGGCCAATGCCCACCAAGAGTGCAAATAACTCAATCCCAAGTGATTTAGGGCGATCGATCGAGTGATGTTTTTTCCTGAACAGCTTTGATATTGATATTTGATAATCCCGGCAGTTATCCAAGTCAAAATAAGTGCCGCTGCGATTGCTACCGCCCAATCCCAAGGATACCGCCACAATCCAAAAGTATCCATTGCCCAAAAATTGATTGGCACTAGCAACAGCGTCACTTCTTGCAAAGTTTGAGCAGTCAAGTGCAAATTCTGCTGTCTGTTTGCCCAACTGCTAATCGCCCAAAAGGTTAAAGTATAAGCTAACAAAACTCCATATTGTCCGGCGGCAGGAAATCTTTCCCACTGACTGGCAGCTAAGACTCCAGAGGAGACAACTACCATGAACACTCCTAAAAACAACAGCCACACCACGCTAATTTCTGCCATTAGCGAGTGCAAAATTTGAGCGATAAAATTAGGGGTTTGAGTAGTTTCTGTTGGCCTAGCAAGGCTTTCTCTGCTGCTAGGTACTGCTTGAGGCGTTGATAAGGCAGGTACTTTTGGCTCGGCAATAGGAGCGATCGGGCTATCGTCAATTTCAGAAAAATCTACAGCGGGATCTCTGAGTGGGCAGACTAAATACTGTCGGCACAATTCCTCAACCTCAGCGGGCGAAAGTAAACCTAGCCGCAGCCACGCATCTAAACCTGTCAACAACTCAGGATGCGACGCTAAGACGCTCAATTCAATTTTGCTCGATCGACCTTTGGGAGACGACATCGGCTTAAACTTGTACTAGCTACATTCAAGCTATAGCCTAGATTAATATCGAGCGAAGAGGGCAACATTGCGCCATCGCAATTGGCACAATAAGTATTTATAACTAAGCTGTAGCAGCCAGTGTCAACCGCTGAAAAAATCCCGCTGATGGGCCTAAACCAGCGTGCATCAGCGGTGAAAAACTCCAAATTAGGACACAGCACCGATATCCTTACCGATGATCGACATACAACAGTTCTCAATCTTGGTGAGGTATGCCCTATGCCCTATGCCCTATGCCCTATGCCCGCTTATCAAGCGTGCACCTCATGTTACTGAGAAAGGCTATATTTCAACAAAGTGTCCACACTAGCATTGTGGTCTATGAAAGAAAACAAATGTTTGAAGAGGAGTTTTCCATCTGCATCCAAAACAAACTGAGCAGGCAAAGGAGCACCTAAAGCCTGACCGACTTGATAAGCCCGAAAAACTTGACAGCCTGGATCTGAAAGCAGAGGCATTTTCAAGCCTAAATCTCTAACCACAATTTGGCTTTGGCGATCGTCGGTACTGGCAACCATCAATAATTCTATATTGCGATCGGCAAATTTTTCCCAGTTTTCATTCAAAGCTTTAATGTGAGGAAAACAGAAAGGGCAATATTGCTTTTCAGTAAAAATCCGCGTAAAAGCCAGAACCACCGGTCTATCGCCCCGATAATTCGACAGCCGCACCAATTTGCCATTATTAATATCCGGCAATTCAAAATCTGGCGTCCTCTGTCCGAGGTTCAGAACATTACTCGCCGGAACAGGCAATAAATTTTGGAAAAACCGCTCATTTAACAAGCCGCTAAAATTAGTAGAAGTCAGCATATTTCCTAATTGGGTAATTGCTAATTGCTAATTGGTAATTAAAAATCCGGTTAAATAAATACCTCTGTGGGTAGGGACACGGCAGCGCCGTGTCCCTACAGATATAATGTGCTTAAACTGCAGCAAAGAATACCTTAGACTTGACCGGATCGGGAGTCATAGTCTTGTCACCGGGCTGCCAGCCGGCGGGACAAACTTCATCGGGGTGAGACTGGACGTGTTGGATAGCTTGCAGAGTACGGAGAGTTTCATCCACGTTGCGGCCGAAGGCAAGATTGTTAATAGTAGAGTGTTGGATGATGCCTTCTTTGTCGATGATGAACAGACCTCTGAGGGCAACGCCTGCTTCTGGGTCGAGGACGTTATAGTCAGAACTAATTGTTTTTTTGAGGTCAGCAACTAAGGGATAGTTGAGGTCGCCTACACCGCCTGATTTGCGGTCTGTTTGTATCCAAGCGAGGTGAGAGAATTCGCTGTCAACGGATACGCCGAGGATTTCGGTATCGATTTTCTTGAAGTCCTCGAAGCGATCGCTAAATGCTGTAATCTCAGTCGGGCACACAAAGGTGAAGTCCAAGGGGTAGAAGAACAGGACTACATACTTTTTGCCTTTATAGTCGGACAGTTTAACTGTCTTGAATTCCTGATCGACTACGGCTGTTGCTGCGAAATCAGGTGCAGCTTGACCAACCCGGAGGCATTCACTGGTCATAGATTTTGTTTCCTTTTTTACGAACTGTTACAAATATATCATACTCATAACGACTACAAGTATCTTCTTGAAAAACCAAAAAAACACGCTCTCAATACTGAGAGCGCGGTTTTTTTGATTAAATAATGGCTCAGGCGGGATTTGAACCTGCGACCTTGGGCTTATGAGTCCCCTGCGCTAACCACTGCGCCACTGAGCCAAATCTACTTCACGATTTACTATCGTAGCACGGTAGGGCTAGCTATGTCTTGTTTTCAAACAACACTATTTCTAATAACTTCCAGTAAAAGTTATGAGTTTTGGTAATCATTCAAAACCCATAACTTCCGACCAGTCGTTACCGAGAAGCGCTGGACGCATCGTCGGGCAGTAAAGCCATTGGGTTGATAGCACCCTGTCCGGCGGGATGAATTTCAAAGTGCAAGTGCGGCCCGGTACTGAAGCCCGTGCTGCCCATTTCTGAGATCTGTTCCCCTTGAGCAACTCTCTGACCTTTTTGCACCAAAATTCGGCTGTTGTGGGCATAGACAGTCTCAGTGCCGTCAGGATGGGTAATTTCCACCAGATACCCGTAGCCGCCGTCGTTCCACTGAGCATAGGTAACCACCCCGTCTGATGCTGCCACAATTGGCGTGCCGATCGGCCCTGCAATATCAATTCCCTTGTGCATCCGTCCCCAGCGCCAACCGTAGCCAGAAGTAAGAACGCCTTTAGATGGCCAAATGAACCCGTTAGCCGACTGTTGTTTGCCGTTAGGCAGATAAGTATCAGGGTTGGAAAGCGGAGGCAGTTCCGGAGAAACCATGCGTCCCAAAGACGGGTTGCTTAGGAGGTCGTAACCCTCAGAGCCCAAAGGAGCAGTTGCTACCATAGGCTGCTGCCCAGCAGAGGTCGGCGTCAGGTTGATCGGTTGCAGTTCCGCTGCGCGAGCTGGGTCTAAACGCTCTTGCTGCTGCTTCTGAACCTGCTCAGACCATGCTCTCGATGGCGGTCTGCTGATTTCATTCTGCACCGCCTCAGTATAGTCGGGGGTGTAGAGATATGGATTGACACTTGGCATATCCTCAGACGGGTTGACCGAGGGCCCGTCATTTGGAGCCAGGGACACCGCATTGGCGCCGATCGAATTGCGCGAGGCACGATATTCCTCTCGCAGCCTGACAACTTCTGCTCTCAAGCGTTCGGAATAAGGGTTGAGAGCTTCTGCATTGGGGAGAGCCTCCGAATTCGACTCTGGTAAAGCGCTAGTTGGATCGGCATTTGAACCCTGGGCGCTAGTATTTGCCACGAAGCTGATCGGCTGCGGGTATTCTCCCGTAGCGATGGCGGTAGCAGTTGCACTGGCTGGCGAGGGCAGGGCACTGGTGTCAACTGCACCTGTAAATGTTGGTTCGCCTTGAAGATCCAGCTTCCGTGGATCGCTAATGGTTTGGGAAACTTGAGTCAGCGGAATGCTGTTAATTTGGGGAACCATCGGCGCTGAAATATTGTTCAGACCTTCCAGGTTCTCCAGGGGAGAGACAACAGGCACTGTGGGCGCGGGAGCGGCAACGCCAGCACCGGCTATTTCCGAGGTAGACGAGCTGGGGTTCAAAGATGCGGGAACCGAACTTGCCGCCCAGACAGATGTAGAGTTGGAGGCAGAATAAGAGACTGCCGCCTGCACCCCTGGATTTTTTAACCCAACTGGGGGAATTTTGAGCCGTTGATTGACATTCAGAAAGTTGGGGTTGCCGAGCTTGTTGACGGAGATCAGATCTTTGGGCGATACGCCGTGACCTTTGGCGATCGCATCTACCGTATCTCCCGGACGCACGCTGTAGAGAACCTCAGCCGGCGCGGCGGTACTTCCTGCAGGGGGGACTAGCACAGCCGAGGGCAAACTGGGTGTTGCCAAAGACTGTTCAATTGACTCGAATGCTCGATCGGGCGATGCTGCTTGACCTCCCCCGGAATTGGGAATTACAGGTGTGGCATCGAGGTCAGGAATAGTTGTCCCAGTTGCATATCCGGGGGTGGTCAGCGTCGGTGCTGACTCGGGCAAAAATGCCGTAGGTGTAGATGAATTGGCTCCCCCCTCCGACCCGAACATAGTTCGACCCGATTCTGTGGTGCGGTTTTCCTGTTTTTTCAAACTGTCGATCGCCCCGTCTGCATTCGGGATCTCGATCAAACTTTGTTCCGGCACCGTCGTGACCAGCGGGGTCGCTGCGGTTGATGGCAGCGCTGTCATGGCTGCATTATCCAATGGCTCGGAGCCAGTCAGATTTAACTCTTGTTCGGGATTGACCGTCGCTGCGCTATCTAGCGAAGCCGATGTGCTATAGCCGGCGTTCTCTTGTGGTGTGGCTTCCGTCGCAGTCGGAATTCTGAGCTGTTGGCCAACTTGGAGTATGGTATCGGGTTTGATGTCGTTGGCAGTTGCTAGTACCAACGGTTCAACTTCATAATCCCGAGAAAGCTCCCAAAGGCTTTGCCCCTCCTGCACCTTAACCGTCACCGGCTCAGAAGGTGATCCGGGCTGTTCGGCCCTGGAACCGTCAACTTGTGCGGACGTAACGGACCCGTTGGCCGATACTGGCTGTACTTCAGCGGTGGATTCCGATGTCGGTGCGAGTTCAGACGCGCGAGCGCTGTCTCCATTTCTCGGTAGCAGGATGCCAGAAGCACCTACCGATATTGCCAGCCCGATCGTGGCGAGAGAGCGAACTCTGCCTGTGCTGAGCGTTGTCTGTTTGGATGGTTCCGCAGAACCGTCTCTGTCGATTTCACTAGCCTGAACAGGCTTAATTTGGGGATATGTTCGTTTCAAAAAAACGACCTCCTACTGAGAAGCGCTAACTGTCCTTGGAAACACTCAAGGGGATCGCATGACGCTGAATTTAAATCAACAAGCAAAAATATTCTGATTGTTGACAGCTATCATGCTTAGGCCAGATTACCTTGCTTTTTTAATTTAGACAAGCTCAAACCGTCAGAAATTTTTAAATTCTCGGTCTAACCTGCTGCAATTAACCCCGAAAGCCTTACACTGCAATAGCTGGAACGAATACATAAAATCTTCATTCCCGTAAGGCTCTGAACTCTTACCTATTATCCGACTTTAGGCTAATTTCCGGACAGGCTACAACCGTATATTTACTAGATATAGTGTTCTGACCTAAGCTGGTGTTCGCTGACGCCCTAAATCGCTAAAATTATTTATTTTTTTTGCTGAATCCTCTTGGCAGTCATTTGGTGTTGCTGATAACAATCTGTTTTTGAATGAATAAAATATATTAATGTCGGCTATCTAGATTTTCACCGCTTTGATACAAATTTCTTATATTTAAAAGAAGATTTGGCAGCCTGCTGCAGGTATTAAATATCTATATATTTATGTGTTGATAATGGTTTATCCCAGCTCGCCCAACTGTCGTTTTGCCTCAAATAAACCCACAGCGGCGCTGACGGAGAGGTTCAAACTCCTGACTCCAGGCTGGCTCATCGGAATAAAAACTGTGGCTTCGCAGGCATCCAAGACGAATTGGGGAATCCCTGCAGTTTCCGAGCCAAACATCAGCCAGTCGCTGGGCTGAAATTGGAATTGCGCGTAATTGCATCGCCCGCCAGTGCTGAATCCGATCGCTCGTCCCCCGCGCTGCTGCCGATAGGCCAGAAAAGCCGCTAAGTCTTCGTGGCACTGGAGATTGACGTAGGGCCAGTAATCTAAGCCGGCCCGTTTCAGGTAGCGATCGCTAATTTCAAACCCCAGCGGGCCCACTAAATGCAGTTCTGTGCCTGTGGCAGCGCAAGTGCGGGCGATATTGCCAGTATTCGGGGGGATTTGCGGGTGAATCAAGACAAGTTGGGGCATGAAGCTAATTAAAAGCGAAAAATACAACTATGGGGAAATTTATAAAACTACCCACAGGTAGATATACCTTATAGCTTTTATTTATAACCTTTGTCGAGCTCTATTGATTAAATATTCTAATTCGTTTTTGGGCCTCGCTCTGCAACTTTTGAGATGGAGGTTCGGGCTATTTGTATTGGCTGAGTAGGCATAGCCAGGGGGCTAGTGAAAGCCCCCGTTATTATAACGGCGGGTACTTCAGGCAACTAACTGGGCGCACAAGTTGTCTTCTAGCTCCCATTCTTGGTGAGCCATCCCCTGAATCCCTTGCAGAATAATACTGCGGGTGTCCGAACCGCCCTCGTGTAGCTTCAACCACTGCTGGGCCGTGTTGCCTTCCCGGAGAATCTTTTTGAGTGGCGAGAGAAAGCAACTAAAGCCGCGTTTTTTGGCTATAGGCCACACTTCGCGGTAAATTTCCTCAATCCAATCTCGTGCCAGAATAGTTCTGCCGTCTTGCCAGTGGGTAAGTTCGGCATCCAAACTTTGCCGGGATGCAGCAATTTCGTTGGCGTCTGTGAGAGCAACTAAGTCTTGGTTGCGGGTGGCCGCCGGTAAGGTGCTGACTTCTAAGGGGTCTAAGCTGGGGTCTTCCATCATCTGCCAAATGCGAGCTTCTAGTAAGGCAGTGATGGCTAACAAAGCCAGAGGATTGACTTCGAGGTCGCAAATTCTCAGTTCGAGGCGGTTGAGACAGTAGGGGCGACGATCGCCATTTGGTCGCACTGCAGACCACAAATGGCGGACGTTTTGCATAGTACCGAGTTCTAGCTGTTCTTCAGTCCACTGGATGTAATGTCTGTGACTTTCAAACAGGGGGACGATGGCGGGAGTTTTGGGAAACAAACCCCACCGAGTGGAGTGATAGCCCGTGACTTCGCCGTCGAGGAAGGGGGAAGATGCGCTCAAGGCAAGGTATAGCGGTGCTTCGACGCGGGCAAGGCGGATGGCGCGCATCAGCATTTCTGGTTGGGAGATGCCGATGTTGATGTGAATGCTGGCAGTGACGACTTTGGTGCCGTAGGTTTGCTCGATGTAGGTGTGGTAGGGGTTGTTGGGATCGGATCTGTAAAATCGATCGCTCCCCCCCAGAGACAAGGTACTTCCCGGCAGCAAGGTATAGTCGCCCAATTGTTTGAGATACTCGCGCAGCCGGACTCGCGGCTTGACTAAGGCGCACAGCAGGCGATCGTAGCTCGACAGCGGGGCGGTCGTGTACTCCACATTGCGGCTATCAGGCTCCCGCACAAATCCCTCTAGATCGGCAACTATGCGATCGGAGAGACCGACAACCTCACCTTCGGGAGTGCCGGTATACATTTCTACTTCAAAGCCTTTTGATAGCAGCACGTTTATTCCTCAGCTAAGTTGAGTGCTAGTTTCTAGTATCCCAAAAATTGACCTGTTCATACTATCTTCCACGAGGCAGAGTTGAATTTTTTCGCGAATGGCACTGAAACGGGGTTTTTCGGCGCCCGCTTTGTTTGAGCGTTTGTTTCCTAGTTGAGGGCTTGCCACGACAAATACTTCCCTCGCAAAGAGTTTCCGAGGCGGTTTTAGACTCAAAAACGCTGTTTGTTCGATCGCGGGCGTATTTCATTCGTCATTGGTTACGATCGCACCTATGGTGAAGAGAACCCTCCCCTGGCTCAGACACAACTGAGAAAGCATTGCCTACTGCCTTTCTTTCTTCTAGCTTCTTCCTTCTCCTGTCTTCCTTCTTCTCTTTTCCCTATTCCTCCTCCCCTATTCCTTCTCGCCTATTCCTTCTTCCTTCGACATCTGTTTTCTGCCTTGAGGGGGATAGCCGCTGATATATCTTGGGTGCGATCCTAAAAGAGGACTCTGCAATATTTTTGAGCTATTATTAACCCCTAAAAATCCCTGTGAAAGAGCCAGAGAAAACCCCTCCCAATTTTTGGAATATGCTAAGCAATTTAGCCTTAGTCCGGTTTTTGCTTTTATTTGCTTCAGGTTGGGCTGGACTGCAACTTTTAGCTTACTTTGAAACAGCAGTCGCGGTTTTCACGATTGCTGCTCTCGTGGCTTTTTTGCTCAACTATCCGGTGCGAACTCTCCAGAGATTTTTACCGCGAAGTTTAGCTGTCGCCTTCGTTGTCCTGCTCACCATTTTAGTTTTTGGCGGTCTCACCGTCACTGTAGGCGTCACTCTTTTATCTCAAGGGCAGCAATTAATTGACAGCATGACTGAATTTGTGAATGCTCTGGCGCCTCTGTCCGAGCGCATCGAAGCATTCCTGCGGGCGAGAAACCTGCAAGTTAACCTACGAGTTATTGAGGAACAACTGCGAAATCAAGCTTTGGCTGGAGTTGTTTCGAGTATTGCTTTTTTACAAGTATTTTTAACCAATTTATTGAATTTAATATTAATTATGGTAGTGGCTTCTTTCATGTTACTTGATGGAGAGAGGCTGTGGCTGTTAGTTCTAAAATTTATACCCAGACATCTGCACAGGCGTTTAAGTGTAACAATAGAGAGAAACTTTTTAGGATTTTTTCAGGCACAAATCCTGTTAATGTTATTTTTGACAACAGCAAGCTTTGTAATTTTCCTGCTGTTAGATGTGAGATTTCCTTTAATTTTAGCATTTCTTATCGGATTGTTTGATTTAGTTCCGGGAATCGGAGCGACGCTAGGAATTAGCTTAGTGTGTTTTATTGTATTGTCTCAAAATGTGTGGCTAGCTTTAAAAGTATTGGTAGCTTGCATTGTTTTGCAGCAAATTCAAGACAACTTTATTCAGCCGAGACTCATGCAAAATTCCCTTAACCTCAATCCGGTAGTGGTGTTTTTTGCACTGTTAGTAGGTGCGAGAGCAGCAGGGTTTCTAGGCATATTTCTGGCTATTCCGCTAGCAGGAGTGATAGTTAGCTGGTTTGAAATTGAAGAAATGCAAGCGGAAGGTTAATTGATGCAGCCATCCTATTTTATATCAAATCCGGCTGCAAAATCCGATTCTAACTTGCCGACTAGAAGTCCGCTGCTTCAAAAACTCTCCTGTACCCAACGCGAAACTAAAAGTAAAGAGAAAACAGCAATGTATGGTAAACCTTACTGCGTAAAGTCAATGAATAAATTGCAAGTCAGTAGGAAATCTTTCTTCTTCTGGTTCTGGATCATAAATATAATCGCAGTCAAAACGCAGAGCTTGAGAGTGGCGACTGATAGAAAATCCGCAATTACTCACCATTTCTGTAGTAAAAGTTGCCATGACTAACTCAATGAGCCTTCTGTAGGAAATATTAGGCATTTGAACGTAATAGGTGCGTCTGGCAAAAAAGATCCTCTCATCTTTCGGGAGAATTATACCATTAATTCTGTGTGCGTGTTGAATAGGCTTGATATAGGTTTCAATAAACTGCGACTGATTTTTTTGGAGTCTGGCTAATCTTTCGTGTTGCAACCAGCTCATTTGAAACACAATTTTAATAAATTCAAAGCCCAAAATGTAGTTAAAAACATTATTGCGTTCTTCTGTACTCAAGACAAAGCGGAGTGCAGATTCTAAATATTGGTCAGTTTCTCGGCGCGATTGTTGAGCTGAGTGGATATAAAATTGTTTAATGTAGCTTCTTAAATCTGATTCGTTTAATTGTTTTTTGACTCGAAATCTGATTAAATACTCTTTGACTCGGTGTAGAGTATCTACATCTTCAAACATTTTTGAGACTAAACCGTCGGCTGTATAATCATCTAAAAATTCTGCTTGCAAGTCGGGAGTAGATGCACACAATATGTAGCAGAGGGACAAGACATAGCGCCGTTGGTTCCAAGGCAAGCTTTGGGCCCACTCTTTAACTTCTACAGGGAGTTTTTGGAAGACGGTATCTGTGTGGGAGAGTTGAGCAAGGTCGGCATATTTATATTTTTGTTTAATCATTGCCTGAAACCTTATATTAGTAAGTATACAGAGTAGTAGATCGCAGATGATGGGAGAGGGGAGCTGCGAGGGAGGGCTGCCACTTATTCTGTCTTATTTTATTGGCATCTATCTAAATATACATTCTGTAGGGAACAGGGGGCGTGATCTGTCTCACACTTTTGCGAATTTTAAATCACAAATGCTAGCTCTTCGCATCACATTTGGGGGCGACGAGTGTCACGCATAAAGCTTCTTCACGTCACCGGAGCAACCGTGGGTTTCGTTGAGGATTAAGTCGGGTGATTCATAAGTTTTTGTTAGTAATGATTACTGAGATCAATCATGAACTTGACTACAAGTATTTTCCCGGAAAATCAGTCCCAAGACTTAACTTTTCGCGATCGTCTCCTGCAACCAGTGCGACAGTGGCTCGATAGCATTGCAGTGGGAGAGCCACCAGTAACTCAGTGGTGTGCCAACTTATACCCGCACGGTGTCATTGTGAGAGAGATATCTAGTTATTGGGACACCATTTTTTCCACCTACCGCCTATGTCCAAGCTTAATCCTGTGTATGAGGAATTAATTGGGTTAAGCTTTCGCTCGCTCTCGTTTTTGGGCGGGGTCAGCCAGAACAGATACAAGTTTCCGACAATAGCAAAACTTAAGTGCCAAATAGTTCGCTAAAATTAACCATAGTTAATCGCCCTTGAGGAAGTTTTATGTTGGCCGTTAAACGAGCGCTTAAACTCAATAACAACGAAGCGACTTTGATGGCAAAACACGCAGGATTCCGGCGCGTAGTATTTAATTTTGGGTTAAGCTTGCGGACTCAAATGTATAGCGAGGGGAAACTTACAGACTCGAAGGTACTCAACGAAGTCAAAAAAGTTCTCACCAACCACGTCAAGAAACAGCCTGAATTTGCTTGGATGAACCAGTTGTCTAGCCGAGTCTACCAAAACGCATTAATTGACTTGAAAGATGCGTTTAGTCGATATCGTTTGGGGAAAGCAGGTCATCCAAAATTCGCCAGTCGCCGAAACGGTCAATGTTTTAGGGTCGATTCATCCAAGGGGAAAGTTCTGCTAAGTGCTGGCAACACAATTAAGATGCCTACCTTGGGAACGTTTCGGCCGCGCGTGCCACTAGAATGCGGTTACGTGTCTCAAACTTTCACTATCTCAAAAAAAGGAAGTCGCTGGTTTGTATCATTCTGTGTTGATGCAGAACGTCTACCAGTTGAGCAATCTCAGGCAGCCGTGGGAATCAATGTAGGTATTAAATATGCGGCCACCCTGTCAAACCAGCAAGTCTTTGACGCACCAAAACCTTTGAACCAAGCGAAAACCAAGCTTGCCACTTTACAGCGAAAAGCGTCCAAGCAGGTAAAAGGTTCCCATAACCAGTGGAAAACCTACAATAAAATTAGCAGAATTCACGCCCAAATAGCTTGTATTCGCTCAGATTTCCTTCACAAGTTAACAACTTATTTAGCTAAAACTTTTAAGCTCATCAAGATTGAAGACTTGAATATAAAAGGTATAATGGCGAATCACAAACTGGCTGGGGCAATATCCGATTTAGGATTTTACGAATTCAAGCGCCAACTTGATTACAAGTGCAAAATGTATGGAGCAACTTTAGTCCTGGTAGACCAAGGGTTCCCTAGTTCTAAAACCTGTTTCTAATTGTGGCACTAAAAAAGATATGCCACTAAGCATTCGGACTTTTGACTGTCCTGCTTGTGGCATCTCTTTAGATCGTGATTTCAACGCCAGCATCAACATTTTAAACTGAGACCCCTCGGCAGCCAGGGGGATAGCCTACTTATCTTGGGATTAGCCGTCTACCCAACAGCGTAGGAAGTAAACTCCGAATTGTGTCTAAAGATGGCTTTAGATAAGTTTAGATAAGTTTTACAAAGCAGTAGTGAGCAACCCAAAATTTTAGCTCCTAGTTCCAGCTCCCAGATGTATCTGTGGAGTAAATCTAAAATCTAAAATCGACTGAGGTATGCGGCGAAGATCTAACCCTGTACTACTGATTAAGGGGTGTCATACCTCGATCGCCCATTGATCTCAATTATTTATGGGATCTATCGCTCTGGTAGTTGCGAAAGCCATAATTTAAGCCATAATTGTTGATAATATCAATAGATGCCTCTCGATAGGAGTGGGTATCCATCGTGGCGCTTAACCCAAAAATAACATCAAACGGTAGCAGCAAAAACAACAACTATAAAAATAATTTAATAATCTACGTGGGCTCAGGAAAGTGAATATGTTTAACGCAACTGAACTGCTGATTAAGGCTTTTGTCAATCGCCTGATTGAAGGCTACCGCCACACTTATGGCGGGTTTAAATCTGACTATGGCGAGATTATTGCTTGGGTGGCGAGTATGGCTTTAGAAAATATTGCTAATAGCGATGCTCTTTACCATAATGTCGAACACACTATTTTAGTGACATTGGTGGGACAAGCAATTCTGGGTGGGAAGCACATCCGCGAAGGGGGTGTTTCTTGCGAAGATTGGCTGCACTTCCACATTGCTTTGCTATGTCACGATATCGGGTATGTTAAAGGTGTTTGTCGGCAAGATAGAACAGATTTGGGAATGTATGCGACGGGAATAGGCTCCCTGAAATTAACGCTGCCTCCGGGGGCGACGGATGCTAGTTTGATGCCTTATCATGTCGATCGCGGAAAAATGTTTATTGACGAGCGTTTTGGCGGTCACAAACTGATTGACGCTGAGCTGGTTAAGCATAATATTGAGCTGACTCGTTTCCCAGTTCCTACTGATGCAGATTATCAAGATACTGTAAATTATCCGGGTTTAGTTCGTGCTGCTGATTTAATTGGTCAGTTGAGTGATCCGCGATATTTGCAAAAGATTGCGGCGCTGTTTTACGAGTTTGAGGAAATTGGGCAAAATCGGGTTTTGGGCTATCAGAATCCGGGGGAGTTGCGGGATGGTTATCCGAAGTTTTATTGGAATGTGGTTTATCGGTATGTGAAGGATGCGATCGGCTATTTGGAACTGACGCAGCAGGGGAAACAAGTTGTTGCTAATCTGAGCGCCAATGTGTTCCGGGTGGAGCATTCTCAGGTTCCAGAGTCTGCTGTGGCTGTAGTTAGCTAGGGTTTGGGCGGATGTCCGGCGATCGCTTTTTTTTCGGATAAGTAGGTCGCTCTAATTAAACGTAAAATGCTCTTCTTTTATATCGCCGCAGCACTTAAAGAAGTCGTGGTTCTGGATATTCTTTTTTTTTAGCTCGGCTTACTTAAATCTGAACTTCCCCCTGCAAATATATTTACACAGGCTCAAAAGCCTCTAAGCACAAAGGTTTCAATGGTGGAGTAAAAAATTGTGTACCCATGTAGATGAGTGATAAGCTGTTGCACATTTAAACTGTGATACAAGCATTACCCTTGTTTTTGATTTTGCGACCCCATTTAATTATTAATTGCCCTTCATTTAA
>NZ_JAUBRA010000168.1:0-1682 GCF_036701555.1 Microcoleus sp. Pol10D4 | reverse complement strand
TAGGGCTTGCTGAATAAGTTAGGAAAAATCGCGTAGGCGTAGCCAGCCGTAGGCATCGCACTTGATGGGCAATTCAAACTCGGCGAAACATGACTTTTTGTTGACTATAACTTGCCCAGTTATAGCTTTTAATAATCATTGAATCGTAAATAGGTGTGATTTTCGGTTTTTGACATAAAAACACACAAAAAACCCGTCTTAACCAGGTAGAAAGGTTCATCACTAAAAAAGTAATAGCAATGGCTGTTTCCGAAGTATTATCAAGTTTTGTCATCACTCGGTTCAAGCTAAATCTTCTTTTTCCTTGTCCAAACTTGCCCTCAATTGCATTTCTAATTCTTTCATCTTAAGCAGGCTTGTTTCTTTGTTTCCTTACTAACATTTGCTGGTGGCCTTCCTCAAGGGGGGCCACTAATTCTAATTCCTCTTTCTTTACACGCCCGCTCGGTTTTATCTTGTTCGATAAATGCGCTCCGCATGGACTGATTCTGGGTAGTATCCTGTGTAACTTTTAAATGCTTCAAATGAGTGCTTTTAAGTCTCCTGATTCGTTAAAGTTATCCCAACTTATCCGGTCTAAAAATACATATCCTTTAATGCAACTCGCGCTCCTGTTTGGCTCCAAAATCTACGGGTTTCCCTGCTTTTCCTCTGACAATAGGACGGATGTGCGGTTGGCTTAAACTTACCCCAACTGTCCTGCTCTGTTTCTTATTTTCAAATAACCACAGTTGTTGCTGATATACTTCTGTGAGGACTAGCAAGGTCTTATACTGCTTTTGGATCAGACTTTGTAGGGTGGCATCTGACTCGATTAGTTGTTCAATATGAGCGAGGTTTCTTTTGATATATTGCAGTTGTTTTTTAATTGCTTGGTTTTTTTTGTTTCGTTTAGGTCGTCGTTGTTTGGCTACTGCTAAATAGTTTTTTCTGGCAATATTACTGTAGGTTCTGGGTTTTTTAGGAATTTTTACTTTGAGAGCATTATAGAGAATGTCGATGGTTTTTTCGGTGTGAACTCTGGCTCGGTTTAATAGTCCTAAGTCCGTCGGATAGCTAATGTCTCCTGGAACACAGCTCGCATCTACGATTGATTTTAGTAGATTTGCTGACTCATTTTTTACCTCCGAATCCTCTTTTTTTCGGGTGGCTTTGAGGTGGATTCCCGTATTTTATTGACCATTCCTTCATTGACTTTCTGGATTAAATTCCCACTAATCCGCTGCCGAAAGTGGACTAATAGTGATGGGTCAAATGGGGGCTCATTACGCTCTGGCTAATTGACCGATAAAGTATTGCAGGTATGGGTTTTCTCGGATCTGTTCTACTATTTCTATGTCGCTGATTCCCAGCTTCTCTTTAATAATTAATGCCCCTAATGCCATCCTAAATAATTTGGCGGGTGCTCCCATTTCGGTGGGGAAATTTTCAGCATATTCTGATTCAAACTCTGACGCCCGGGATTAGTTGCGCCATTTTCACCCAACGGTTATCTTCTGACAATCTTCCTTCAAAGGGGATTTCAAAGTCGGATGGGGGGCTTGGGGCAAGCTCAGCTTTTCTATACACGATCGCAGGTGGTGATGCACGGGTTTTGAGTTATTATACCTGTTTTTCTTGCACCCTTACTACTTTTTTGGTCGGAAAATCCCTACACTGTTTACTTTTCTCACTGATTCAGC
>NZ_JAUBRA010000080.1:0-28286 GCF_036701555.1 Microcoleus sp. Pol10D4 | reverse complement strand
ACGCCCTTTATTTCACATTTTGGTACAGAATGCAAGGGCTTATTGAGAATGGTGCAAGATCTCAGTTAAAAGCGACTGCATATCATCTTTTTGATGTTTTGTATAGCAGATTAATGAGTAATTCAACCACACAAAACAAAATTTTAGCATTCTATCTCGGTCAGCAGCCTGATTCACAAGGTCGGGCGATCGAGGATATTTGGTCGTGGGATTACCAGAAGCTGGAATCCGTACACAATTACATTCAATGGCTATTTCCCCTGAGAGAAAAGAGTCGCTTTAATTCCAGTGCTCCTACTTTAAATGATGAGGTTATTCAAGCTTTTAGAACAAGTGAAGAGTTGAGAAATCGCTTACTCTATTCGTTCACTGTCATGCTGGCGTTTTACGGGTTGGAATGCCGCGAAGGGGAAAATGCAGAAATTGTAATTGCGAAATCCGAGGAATATTTGTCAAGAAAAAGAGAGTGGATTGAACAATTTAATCACAACTACCTGCGGCTGACTAGGATTCTCACATTGTAAGGATTCAGGTCAAAAAAACTTAAGTGGCGGCATCTGGTAAAATAAACGAATGAAAAAGCCCGCAGCCACCAGACAGAAAGAAAAAATCCAAATCGAGCAGTTGAGCCAAGCTGAACTGGTAGAACTGGTAATGGGGCTGCAAAAAATAATTGAAGAATTGCAAGAAAAACTAGCCATTGCTACGGGAAAAAGTCAAACCACCAGTCAGACTTCTTCAATACCTCCATCAACGGATCTCATCCAAAAACCCGAGAAAGCAACAGTCAAACCATAAGCAGACCAAAAAAAGAAACCAGGTGGACAACCAGGTCATGAGGGAAAAACCCGAAAAGGGTTTGGACGAGTAGACAGAACCGAAATTAGCTCACCCAGCATCTGTCTTATACCATTTTTTTAAAGATGTGATAGAGATAAAGAATGTAAAATCCACGACCATCCGGTAAGAAAACCAATGACACGATCGGTGAAAGATGCCAAAATTTCCTTGACTTTTGTGCGGAGTTCGTCAAGATTACTAAACACCGACTTTCGCTAAAAAATCTTTCAGATATTCCCACACTCCTTCTGTCGGATTTACTTCGGGACAAGCCGGAGGCTGAAATAGTAAAATAACCTTGTCTGGTAATTCAGATCAGTCCAACTTATGAGCGGGTGCGTTATCAACTTGAATAATGTGTAATTCATGAGGATATTGTATTGACAAAAGTTGTAAATATGCTTCAAAACAAACTTTGTCTAAATGCGAAAACTCCCAAAAAAAACTCTTTCCAGTAGCGATTGATACTGCCCCATACAGCCAAAAACACTCAAATTTCCATTGATGCTCCCCGATGGGCTTTACGCCTGAAAGCGTCAGCTTGCGCCGACTTTATTGTATGGAGTCCTAGTCGAGTTTCATCGCTACACCCATAAGTGACTTTTTTATATTTGTTTACTTGAGGTAAAGCTTTCTCTAGTAGAGCTTTTATCTGTTGATGTAAGTTATTTTTAAATTCATTAATTGCCGTAGATTTCTGAGAAACACTGCGAGGTCTGGGAATTTTTAATTTACTTTTTAATTCCCCTCTCACTAAAGAATATACAGCCGGGTAACTACTGGCTATTCCTTTAATCAACCATAACCAAAGATGAACTTCTTTATAACTCTTAAATCCTTCGGGATCTCTCAACTCTTGTTGCAAGGTCGCTGCTATTTCAACTGAGAACTTTTTTGGGCTACCGAAAACCTGCCTATTTTTTAACAAATTTTCCAGACCGCCCTTTCTATATTGGGAGAGCCAGCGATAAATCGTTGCCTCACTTTTACCTAAAACTGCGGATACTTCCCGCACAGTTTCTACTTGTTTTGACTGAAATAAATAAAGCATTTAGACTTTGTTATAAGCTAGGATTCTTTGCAAGTTGTTTGAGGATTTCTCGTAATTTTTCTCCAGATTCGGTAATCTTTATATGAGGACGAACAGACATTGTAATTCTCTCCTTTACTTTTTACACAAGTCTATCACATCTTTAAAAAAATCGTATTAGTATGTACTTGGTCGGTTATATACTGCTAACTCATCAAAGAAGATAATTTTCTACCCAGGCTTTTTCGGGCGCATTTTTTTTAGCATCTTCACAAACTCTTTTTATTTTTTTGGTGAAGCATTCTCGTA
Organism: Microcoleus sp. Pol10D4; assembly: GCF_036701555.1. Classification (NCBI taxonomy): domain Bacteria; kingdom Bacillati; phylum Cyanobacteriota; class Cyanophyceae; order Oscillatoriales; family Microcoleaceae; genus Microcoleus; species Microcoleus sp. Pol10D4. The sequence continues at coordinate 26,107 of NZ_JAUBRA010000080.1, read as the reverse complement.
ATCTCGGTGTGCTTTTTGATGTGATAGATTCAACTTATCTAATATTTCATAGATTTTCGATGTTTTCAACTCTCTTCCGCATCTCTGCTTTATTACGAATGCTATAATTTTTCGGGTCCAGATTTCTCGGTCTATTCCATACTTAGTTGGCCTATCGTTCAATACCATTTCTTTGATATTCTGCTGCCGCTCAGGATTAAGCCTCTCTTTCACTTGATGCTTGATTGGCTCCACTAGCCATTCTAATCCTGGATCTAGATATTTACCAATCCATTTGGCTATGGTTCAATCTGTAGAGCCTACTAATTTATTTGGCTACTTCCCCTCGACTTTTTCCTCACTTAGATACCTGATTGCTGATAGTCTTTGTCGTATATATGCTTGCTGATTCTTGTAATATAGTCGCTGCCACTGCTTTTTATCTAGGCTTACTAATCGCAATCTTTGGCTCAGATTCATTGATATTTTCCTCGCTTTTTTTTTATAGCATTTTCTGTACTCTTTGAGCGGGAAAGGAGTAGATAATATGGCAATGACGAGAATGTCTTTCAGTAGGTGGCGTTTGGTTCGGTTCACTATGAGGGTCGGGTACGTCGTCAAAATAACTTGACAAGCTCCCTTGTAACTCTTGCATGGAAATAGGTTGGGGCGGGTTTTGTGGTTGCTGTGATTTAGGCGTTGCGAAAACTGGCGCGAATCCTTGATTCATTGAGTTTTACCCACCGCGCCGGGCGACTTAGCTTTTAAGACATTATAGTATCGCTAATACCTAAATCTCCCATCCTCTATAGTCGTAATTTTGTCAAGTACAATTTATACCAAATTAGATGAGCTTACCCTGGTCATCTGTATTGGTTGATATATCTTACCATAAGCTCAGGAGAGCCAGAAACGTTATATATTTCTGCGTTTCGGAATGATATAAAAAAAGAAAATTGAAAGTTTTGGTTTTGTTTCTCAACCTAACCTACACTATTAATAATTTGTGTGAGGGGAATGTTTATTCCTAACTCTCATTATTCACGACACGGAAGTTACGGAAATACGGATAACTGTTGTTTTCCTGAGTCCTTCTTCTTCCTTGCTTCTTCTTTTTTCTTTCAACGTCCCAATTCCTCGTTACTAATTCCCAAATGACTCGCTTAGCCACAACAATAGAAGCCATACTTTACTTAAAAGGTCAGCCAGTGTCGATCGCAGAAATTGCCGAGATTGCCAAGTGCGATCGAGCCGAAGCCGAAGACGCCATCATCGAACTCATGTCTGACTCGTCCCACCGTGACAGTGCATTAGAAGTCGTCGAAACCCCCACAGGATACAGCCTGCAACTCAGAGAAGAGTTTGCCAGTTTAATGCAAACTTTAATACCTCCAGAATTAGGTGTGGGAGCTTTGCGGACGCTGGCTGCGATCGCCCTCAAAGGCGGCATCGCTCAGCCAGATTTAGTTAACTTGCGAGGTTCAGGAGCTTACCAACAAGTGCAGGAACTTGTAGAAATGGGTTTCGTCCGCAAACGGCGATCGGCTGAGGGGCGGTCGTATTGGTTACAAGTTACCGAGAAATTTCATCGGTACTTTCAAGTAGACCAACTGCCAAAACAATTGCAAATTGACTTTCAGGCAAATTTGTACCCAAGCAATGACGAGTAGTTTGAAGTAGAATGTAACCAGCCAGAAATTAAGAATCGCCAAATGGTTTTTCACCCTGACTTTGACACATCCAACAATGCCCAACAAACCGCAGTCAATCCACTGCTGAAGTACCTCCAACACCAATCCCCGGAGGTTCTAGCCCGCGTCGCCAAGTCCGTCAGCTCCGACATCAGAGAAATAATCTCTCATAACGTTCAAGGACTTGTCGGCGTGTTGCCTTCAGAAAATTTTAACGTCGAAATTACCACCGATCGCGAAAACTTAGCAGGTTTGCTAGCTTCAGCGATGATGACAGGCTATTTTTTGAGACAAATGGAGCAAAGGATGCACCTAGAAGAAAATTTAGCAAGCACCAGCTCGATTAAACCAAACTCACCCAAAGACAAGTAAAAAGATCAACGGGTTGGGGAAGCAAGAAAGATGAAAGTTGTTCAGAAAAATCCATAATCCTGAATCATGGAGGCACAGGGAATTAAGAAACCGGGCTGTTAACCGGCTATCCCTCGCGCTACACCGAGGCTTTTGGTGAAAAAACCCGGTTACTGCTTCCAGGACTATAAAGCATCAGATTCATCTTCCATCCTCCACCCTTGCAACTAATACCAATTTCAAAAAAGAATGCAACTGTAGATAAGCTCCAAATCCTTATGCAGTAAGTCATTCTTAATTCTTTAATCGAAAATCGAAAATTGAAAATGGTATTACCCACCGGCGGAGCTACCCGATAGGGGAAAAGCACCCGGACGTACTTTAATTTTCTGAACTTGACCCAAACGGTTAATTTCCACTTCTAGTTCTTTGCCCACAACCGTGTTTTCCACCCGTTCTTGCACGTCACCGGGAGTGTTAACCGCAATTCCGTCAACTTTTTGAATGACATCTCCGGGGCGCAAGTCGGCTTTTTGAGCGGGGGAATTTTCCACGACTCGCGCCACGGCTACGCCTTGATCGAGGGTAATTTTATTATTATTATCGAGCTGTTTGTTGAGTTCTGCCTTGGTGGCGGCAGTCAAGCTGACCATTTGAATGCCGAGATAGGGATGTTCGGCTTTACCTTTGGCGAATAGCTGATCGGAAACTCGTTTGGCGGTTTCGATCGGAATTGCAAATCCCAAGCCTTGAGCATCGGCGCGAATGGCGGTATTGATGCCAATTACTTCGCCTTGGTCATTGAGCAGCGGCCCGCCTGAATTGCCGGGGTTGATGGCGGCATCGGTTTGGATGAAGCGGACTCGCTTGTCGGGGATGCCGACTTGGGCACTCGATCGACCCGTAGCGCTGATAATGCCCACAGTCACGGTATTGTCGAGACCTAAAGGATTGCCGATCGCGATCGCCCACTGTCCGGGTACAATATTGTCCGATCGACCCAAAGCCACCTGCGGCAGTTCCTTAGCATTAATCTTAACCACAGCGACATCCGTCAGCGGATCGACTCCCTGCACCTTACCCTCAAACTCGCGGCCGTCTTTGAGAGTCACCTTGACAGTATCCGTCCCGGAGACAACGTGAGCATTAGTAACGATGCGGCCGTCCGAAGTGAGAATAAACCCGGAACCCGTACCTCTCTTGACTCGTTCTTCCGGCTGCGGCAAATTCTCCCCAAAAAACCGACGAAACAACGGATTTTTGAATGCTTCGGGCACTTGATTCGCCACCTTGCTTGATGCGTCAATCCGCACTACAGCCGGGCCGACTTTTTCGGCTGCTTCAGCAATAAAATTGGGATTGCTGCGATCGACCGCCCGATTTTCCAGAACTGGAGGAGACGCATAGGGGGGGATTTGCTGGCGTACTACTGGCAAAACCAATCCGGTTTCCAGATTGTTTGAGCCTTGCAGATAGCGATTTCCCAACCATCCCATACCTCCGCCGATTGACAGCAGAGTCACATAAAGGGTCGCTTGCTTAAAAGATAAACTCATTTAATAACTCCCGCTAAATACCTCATCCCCGCAGACAGGTTCCGAATCAAGCATTTTTGTCTTGGCGACGGGAAGGAAGCGGGGCGGGGCGTACCGCTTCCTCAAGAACATAGCTGTTAACAGGCAGGGGCCCATCGGCATCACAGGCAATTTTGCCGGATTTGCCAAGAGCGACTCAAACTAATAATTCTCATCCTAACTTGGCTTAGCCTGGGATTTACAGTCTGGGGGGTGGCTAGAGCTTGTAAATATGCAGCTTCACAGGATTTTAAAATTGTCAACTGTCCGAAATGAATACTTTTTTATGTACATAATGACTTTGAAACGCTTATTTCCGCTGATTTTTGCATTAATTTGGTCGATCGCACCCGTTGGGAAAACGGCGGCAAATACCGAGATCCCACCTGCAAATCTTCCTTTAGGTACACCTGTAGAAAACCCCGAGCCGGCCCGCGATTGCCCGAGTCCGGCTATGTCTCGGTTGCGCCGCCACACGGTGGCCCAGGGCGAAACAATAGAAAGCATCGCGCGGCAGTACAATGTGATTCCTGCGGCGCTGATCGGCATAAATCCGATGTTGCGGGGCGGTGGAGTATCTGCTGGAAGTGCGATCGTCATTCCTCCGTACAGTGGCATCGAGGTTGAAGTGCCTGCGGGTTCGAATTGGCAAAAACTGGCAGAAGCTTACAAAGTGCCTGCAGATTTGCTATTTGAGGCGAATGGGTGTAGGCCTTTGGGAAAAACGGTGTTTGTGCCAGCGGTGAATAGGTCGATCGGGCCTTCTATCAATCCCGATGCAACGCCATCGGTGCAAGGATTTCCGCTGCCCGCCCCAGCAGTGGAAGCTTTGCGTTACGGGCGGCAATTGCATCCGGCGCGGCGCGAATTTTTTTTCCACAGCGGCGTAGATTTTTTGGCGTCGGAGGGTACGCAGGTTTTGGCCGCGGGCGAGGGGACTGTCGCTTTTGCCGGGCCACAGGGGGATTACGGGAATTTAGTGGTGGTGAACCATGAAGCGGGGAAGCAAACGCGCTACGCTCATTTGAAAGATATTGCGGTAAAAGTCGGTCAAAAAGTGCAGTCTGGAGAAGTTTTGGGAACTGTGGGGACGACGGGAAAACGGGACATTCCGCCATCTCATTTGCATTTTGAAGTTCGGTACAATTCCGGTTTGGGTTGGGTTGCTGAAGACCCGCTGCTTTATTTGCAAGCGACTATTAAAAAATAGGATTGTTAGTGTGCTGGGGGGGTGACAACCCGCCCCAAATCCAGACGGGGTAAGGATTTATCTGTGTTGTGATAAAAAAAGATAGGCAGCAGAATTATTACACGATTGCCTATTCCAAAAAATATGTTACGAACATTTTACCAGACTCACTTACAAAAACAACTGACGCAAAACCCGTTTATTTTACTCACAATCTTTTTGAACCTGATAGAATCCGAAAAACAAGTAACGATCGCACTAATCGAATTCCCATTAATCACTTATTGGTGAACAACTTATTGCCCGATCGCACATTTCTCTCAAATTCGATCGCCCCAATCAACACAAAAACCCGATCGCACATTTCTCTCAAATTCGATCGCCCATAAACCCAAAAACCCGATCGCCCATAAACCCAAAAATCCGATCGCCCCGATCAACACAAAAATTTGATCGCACATTTCTCTCAAATTCGATCGCCCTGAAACTCGTTACATTAGGACTTACAAGGGAGGCCGAGAAACCGGGTTTTTGACGACAAGACGCACTCCCACCACAGATTAGGTAAAAACCCGGTTTCTTTGGTGGGAGTGCGTCCAGAACCGTACACAAAAAATTAGATCGCCCGAACCGACCCAAAAATCCAATTATCACCCGCCGCTAACTCCCTCCAATCGCAGGAAATGCACCCGGCCCGACTCATCGCCGGCTACAACTGTCACCCCATCAGGCGCGATCGCACAGCACTTAAACTTATAATCTCCGCTGAAACTAGCAACCTCTTTGTAGCTAATCAAATCCCAGACTTTAAGGGTGTTATCCGATGAAGCGGAAACCGCTATGAGGCCGTTAGGGGCGCTCGCCACTGCATTTACCCAGTCAGTATGACCGATGAGGGTTATAAGTTCCGTACCGCTGTCTGTGTCCCAGATTTTGAGGGTGTTATCTAATGAAGCGGAAATCGCTGTTTTGCCAGAGGGTAAGGTCGCCACTGCATTTACAATGCCAGTATGACCGATGAGGGTGAAAAGTGGAGTGCCACTGTCTGTGTCCCAGATTTTCAGGGTTTTATCTGATGAAGCGGAAATCACTGTCTTGCCATCGGGTGCCATCGCTATTGCATTTACCCCGCTAGTATGACCGGTGAGGGTTAAGAGTTCGGTGCCTGTCTCGGTGTTCCAGATTTTCAGGGTTTCATCCCATGAACCGGAAATCGCTGTCTTGCCATCGGGTGCGATCGCCACTCCATTTACCCCGTCATTATGATCGGTGAGGGTTAAGAGTTCAGTTCCTGTCTCGGTGTCCCAGATTTTCAGGGTGCGATCGCCTGAAGCGGAAATCGCTGTCTTGCCATCGGGTGCGCTCGCTACTGCATTTACCCCGCTAGTATGACCGGTGAGGGTTAAGAGTTCGGTGCCTGTCCCGGTGTCCCAGATTTTCAGGGTTTCATCCCATGAACCGGAAATCGCTGTCTTGCCATCGGGTGCGATCACCACTCCATTTACCCCGTCAGTATGACCGGTGAGGGTTAAGAATTCGGTACCTGTCTCGATGTCCCAGATTTTAAGGGTTTCATCCCATGAACCGGAAATTGCTGTCTTGCCATCGGGTGAGATCGCCACTGCACTTACGAAGCTAGTATGACCGGTGAGGGTTCTAAGTAGGGTGCCGTTGTCTGTGTCCCAGACTTTTAGGGTTTTATCCTGTGAAGCCGAAATCGCTGTTTTGCCGTCTGGTGCGATCGCCACTGCATATACATAGCTAGTATGACCGATGAGGGTGAAAAGTAGACTGCCACTTTCTGTGTCCCAAATTTTCAGGGTTCGATCTTCTGAAGCCGAAATTGCTGTTTTGCCGTCTGGTGCGATCGCCACTGCTGTTACCGAGTCAGTATGACCGACAAGCGTTCGCAATGCCCCTTCATTCGCCCGTTCTAAATTAGCCTTTAAAGGCCGCAGCCAAGGACTATCTTTCGACTGCTTTGCTTGTGCCAGCATTGCCTGAATCCCAGGCATTTCCAAATCCAATAACCTCCCCCACAAATGTTCTACCAACTGGGTTTTATCCTTTTCCAAAACGTGCGCCGACTTGCGAATTCCTCCTTGAATCAACCGCAAAGTTTCAGTTTGCCCCTCCGACAGCAACATATCTGCATTTCTCCCTAAATCGTAATCCTCAATTAGCGGCTCCACCCCCAACAATTTTAACTTCGCCTCAATAAAACCAAAATCCGTCAGCCAACGATAATAACGGTTGAAATCTCGCCCAATCTCAATAAAATCCCTGGGTTGATGCTTCAACAAATATTCTTGCTCCGATTTACTTTGCTTCGCCAACCACACACCCAAATCGCTCATATAGGCGCTCCTTCTATCCTTTTTTTCATACCTTGGCGGTTAAGTTCTTCAACATTAACCCCCGCAGATTGCACGGTTTCATCTTTTGCCAGAAACTCGCGAAAGCTGTTGTGATAAGTGCTGTAGCGAATTTCGCCGTTGACTTGCTGCTGCCGCAAAAATGAATCCCATTTCTTGAGTACCTGCTGTACTTTAAAATCTGTCTCGCCTACCGATTTAGCAATCCAGCCGCGAGAAACAGCTTCGCGCGCTTTCGAGATCACGTAGATAATCTTAACTTTCATCTCCAACAGCGGATCGTCTTCCCTGCCCATCATCTGTGCCCAATGCTTCCCATAATATCCTGTCAACTCCCTAGGCAAATCTTCCAAAGAAACATCCCTGTACTCGCCGTTTTCGATATCATTCAGCACGTAGCGGAGATACATAAAATTGTTCTGGCTTTTTTCAGCCACCGCCCCCACAAACTGTTCCAGGCTCAAATCATGACTGGCAATCCAATTCTGAATCGACGCGCTATTGCTGGTGCGTTTTGCAATATAAACTTTCGTATCTGCCCGACTTTCTGCATCGTACTGCATCAAATCAAACACTCGATGATTCATCGGCAAAGGCAAAGATTCCGGCCGCTTGGAAACAATAAAGTAAACGTTATCCGGCAAAACTTCCGGCAAATAGAGAACGTTGCTACCGCTACTTTGCAAACTCAAATCTACTTCATCGAGGGCATCTATTACAAAAATCAACTTTTTCCCACCCAATGTAGCGCTGACTTCCCCCAACAGCCGCCCTAAAAAATTGCCATTTGCCGTCGCATTTTCCGGCAGTTGCGGATACTTATCCCTGAGCTTAAAGCCTTGTATTAACTGAATGCAGGCATTTTCGAGAAATATTTTTGCATCAACAATCCCGTCGGATCGCGAGTTAAAATGAGTAACGCAGCGGCCTCTCATCATCAACACGGACTGCGCCATAATTGAACTTTTCCCGACACCCGGTTCTGCTTCTAAAACAAAATAGCCTTTCGGATTTTTATGCAAGAAACTGGCAATTTTTTCAAATACAAACTTGCGCCCGGTAAAGTCTTTAGTCCGGTCTTCAATAATCGTCTCGGACTTCAAAGAAATCGGCAATCGGGGCGCGGAAGTATCGATAAATGTTTGCAGCAATTCCCGAACTTGCGCCAAATCGTCCCGGATGCCAATTTCTATGGCGGACAATTTCACCATCACTTGACAAATCTGCTGCCCAGTTGCCACAGCCTCCAATTTTTGCAGAATTTCCCCATTTTGCAGCCCCAACTCTTTGAGTTCTGCCAAAGCAATTTGGTGCAGATTCAACAGCATCGCGGCAAACTTTTCTCCTCCCTTCGCCGCATCCAGTTTCAGCACTTCGCGGTACGCTTTCGGGAAAGTTGCGTACAGCTTGTCCGCGACAAATTCCACAATTTCCGCATCGAAGGATTTCCCCTCGCTGGCCGCGAATTCGTTGACGAAACTTGCCCAATCTGCCGTTGTCAATCCCGTAACTCGATCGAACTCTTCGGCATCCGCAGAAAAAATCCTGGTTAGCTGGTCTTCGGAAATATTTAAACCCCTTGACAGATCGGCTGTATTCGTGTTAATATCCAGCCAGTATTCAGGAGTTTTCTCGGCTAATTGACTGAGTGCTGTTTCTGGATAAGGCAATTTTTTGGTTTCGACGATCGCAATTAGGCGATCGGACTTTGCAACCTCTCTCAAAATATAGCCGATCGCCTCACCCGCCGCCTTAATCAAATCGTGATTATCGAGAATCCTAGGATTTTTGCTCAACCCTTCCGTCATCCGATTTGCCAGTTCATCAGCGGCCATAGTCTCCGCGATACTACCAGCAATCGCCGCTAAGATAGAAACTCCCCCAAGTGCGATCGGGCCGCCGATAATACCCGCTGCTGCTTGAGTTGCCGGATTGGCGATCGCATTTGAAATAACTTGTCCAATAGCCATCACCGCACTGCATCCAATTACCCTAGTTTTAAAATTAGCTAAGTCCATTAGCGGCATAAAATAAATATTCCTCTTTTAAATAGTTGGTAGTAATTATATCTTGCCGGCTGCCGTTTAGTCCGTCGCTGCGAAATTTTCAAGTGGATTTAGAGATTGTCGATCGCGACTAACCCTACGATATAAAGTAAAATATAATTAATTATCTCGAAGTTCTTTTTCTTGCAAAATTTGGGTAGCCCAAACCCGCTCTTCTTCCGATAGAGACGGTACGGGTTCTCGATTATAGTCGATCCGATAATCATAGCCAGCGCGATCGTAAACACCTGCAAATAATTCTGGTAAGTTAACAATAGGTTCTACATCTTCCTCACGCAAGGGAAGCGGAAATATAGGTAGAGAATCGTGGAGATTAAAAGCATAAAGTTCGGCAAACGGACGGCGATTACTGGGACTGACCAAAACCCGATAATCGCTTTGAATAGAATTGTTAAGGATGGGCATAGATTCCCATTTTCGTAGTAAATCGATTTCGACTAAATTGGTTAAGCTACCTAAAATACTCTGGCGTTTTTTGAGATAAGTAATTCTTCCTTCTCCACTACGTTTGTTGACAGGAGAAAGAATTTCAATTGCGGTGACAACTTGTTTCGTTGCCATTTCTCGCACTTCCAAGTAAGTCTGTTTAATTTTTTCAGGAGCAGGCACTTTAACGGTAGTCGGAAGTGTTATACTTACAGTGGCAACTGAACCTGTAGGAATATTCGGGTTATTAGATTGACGCTTAATCGCGACATCGGGGATACCTACTAAAAGGGACTCGTCGTTACTTTCATTTAAATCGGTAATTTCAGAGATGCGTTTGTCAATTGCAACCTCATATTTAGGGCGAATTTGAGGCATGATGGTATCAGCGATCGCGATAATCAATCGATTGTGAGTTTCCTGCCAGAAATCGGGGTGTTCTAAGTAGGGGTCCATTCCCGGAAAGGGTGAAGGCATAGGACTGTTCTCCGATGTATTGACTTTCAAATCATTTTAGCATTTTTAATTTTGTAGGGTGCGTCGCTTTAAAGCGAGGCAGAGCCTCTGGATATAGGTTCCCAGGCTGGAGCCTGGGAACCAGTTAAAGCTTGTTAAGAACAGGCAGGATGCCTGTTCCACAGTAATTATTGGAGATGTCTATTTGTAGATGAATTTAATCTGTTGTGGAACAGGCATCTTGCCTGTTGATTTTGGGCGGGCAAGATGCCCACCCCACAACAAATTTAATCTACTGTGGAACAGGCATCTTGCCTGTTCATAAAATCACAGACAAATATCAACTACAAAACAGCAGCAACACTTGCCATCAACAACCCTTGAAACAATTTCACCCCATCTGTTTCGCCCAACATCGGATCGGAAGCCCGTTCAGGATGCGGCATCATTCCTAACACATTGCCTTGGCGATTGCAAATACCGGCAATATTATTTAACGAACCGTTGGGATTGCCAGCATCGCTAATTTTGCCAGCCTCTGTGCAGTAGCGAAACAGCACTTGCTCGTGCTCTTCTAGTTCTGCTAAAGTATCGGCATCGGCATAATAGTTGCCTTCACCGTGGGCGATCGGCAAATCGATGATTTCACCGGAAGTATAAGCCGCAGTCCAACGAGTATTACCGCGTTCGACTTTCAAAGAAGCGCGATCGCAAATAAAATTCAATCCCGCATTCCGCACCAGAGCACCGGGCAACAAACCAGATTCAGTCAACACCTGAAAACCGTTGCAGATGCCCAATACAAGTTTACCTTGTTTCGCGTGTTCCGCAGTCGCTTGCATCGCCGGAGAAAAACGGGCGATCGCGCCGCACCGCAAATAATCTCCATAACTGAAACCACCGGGAATTACAATGATATCAATATCCGAAATATCGGTATCTTCGTGCCAAATCATGCGAGTTGGTTGGTGGAGTAACCCTTGAGTCACCCATACCACATCGCGATCGCAATTTGAACCCGGAAAAACAATAACTCCAAATTTCATAAGCTGAAGGAAGAAGGAAGAGGGAAGAAGGAAGAAGGAAGAGGGAAGAGGGAAGAGGGAAGAGGTGTCAACATAAGACTAAAATCTTATGTTTTTCTCCCTTGTATCAAAGTCTCGATCCCCCTAAATCCCCCTTAAGAACGGGAGTAGGGGTTGACTTTGAGTGCTCCGAGTTTTCGTGTTTTTAACGAAGACTTTGAACGCTCTTGTCCTGGCCTTTTTAATAGAGACTTTGAACACTATTGTCCCCCCCTTATTAAGGGGGGTTAGGGGGGATCTCCGGGGCTAAAAACACACCCTAGGGGCGATCGCATTTATGCCGCCGCTGTCTCCACAGCAACAGGAATTTCAGTCAAATCAAAGCGATAATTTTCAATCACTGGATTGGCCAAAAGTTGGTCGCAAACGCGATCGAGTTGTTCGCGGGCCTCCGACTCACCAGCAGCAGTCAGCGTCAATTCAACGTACTTCCCGATTCGCACACGCTCAACATTGTCGTATCCCATGTGTTGCAAACCAGACTGTACGGCAGTGCCGGCGGGATCTAAAACAGAAGGGCGGAGGGTAACATAGATTTGGGCAAGATATTTCTGAGTCACGGGAATGTTGCGGTAGGTGATGTGAAAGTTAGCCCCATTGTATTCTACAACCGAGCTGCGCGCCGATCGCCATTTGGTTAGCCCAAGTAAGATAGCCTAGAAATAGGGACAGATGTGATTCCAGCAGATTCGAGAAAAAAATTATGAGAACCAACCACACCCGCAGTCAGGAGCGTATTTTAAACTTGCTCAAAGTCCTGAATCGATCGCTATCAGCGCAAGATATCTACTTAGAACTGCGTAACAGCGACCAAAGCATGGGCTTAGCAACCGTTTACCGCTCCCTCGACGGTTTAAAGCGAGAAGGGTTCGTTCACGTCAGAACGCTTGCTAGTGGCGAATCTCTCTACGGTGCCGCCCACCAAGACCAACACCACCTAACTTGTCTGGAATGTGGCGCGTCCATTACGATCGACGAATGTCCCGTCCACCACTTAGAAAGCCAACTACAACAATCTCATTCTTTCAAGATTTATTATCACACTTTGGAGTTTTTCGGATTGTGCGATCGATGTACTTTGGCTCAAGAATCTTAGAGAAGTTATTAGTCATGAGTGATATCAATTCCGGTTGTACGAGCGAAATGATTATTGAGTGTTGACTGTTGAGTGTAAAAGGATGTGTCGAACCGCGCAGGCTGGTTTTGTTTGTGTAGTGACAGATTTCAACCTGTCGTTTTATTAACTAGCTCAAGGATGCAAAAACTCTAAATGGTCTCCTGGAATCGATCGCAATTTTGCAGCCGAGCCTTGCAGTTTCAATCGGCCGCGTTCTAACATGATAATCCAATCGGCGCGATCGATCACTCGCGGCCTGTGACTGATAAAAATCGTCGTTTTCCCGTGCCGATACATCAACAATTGTTCTAAAACTTCCGCTTCGCTTGCGGGGTCAAGCCCTGCGGTAGATTCGTCTAAAATCAATACGGGTGGGTTGTTGAGAAGGGCGCGGGCGATCGCCAATCTTTGTCTTTGTCCGCCAGAAATATTCGCTCCAAACTCCCCTAAAACAGTTTGATATTTATCCGGCAATTGGCTAATAAATTCATCCGCGCCCGCAATTTTGCAAACTTTAACAATCTGTTCAAAGCTGATATCTGGACTACCCAAACGAAAATTTTCGAGAATCGAACGGCTCCAAAAATGCGCTTCTTGAGGAACCAATACTACCTGCTGTCTGAGACTGTCGAGAGACAAATCCTGCAAGTTGTAACCGCCAATTCTAATATTACCAGATTGCAGCGGATACAGACCAGCAATTACTTTAGCTAGCGTACTTTTTCCGCAGCCGGAATAGCCGATCAAAGCAATTGCTTGACCGCCGGGAAATGTGACAGAAAAATTTTCCAGCAAGTCAAGTCTACCGGGGTAGTGAAAATTAACACTCTTGCAAACAATACCGTCGCGGTCTTGAATAGTTACAAAAGGTTTATTCGTATCGTCTTTAGTTTCCGGTTCAGCATCGATAACTTCCGACAGCCGTTGAGTAGCTGTCTGCACGCGAGTCATCTCATCAGTAAATCCTACTAGCGAATTCACCCAAGTAGTAACGTTTTGATTCATGCTAATAAACGCTAGCAACTGACCGATACTCAATACCTTGTCAATCACCAAACCGCTACCAAGCCACAGCAGAGTAATGCTGCCAGCAGAGGCAACAAAACCCGAAAATATATTGTTGAGAATACCAATTTGTGTAGTGCGGAAAGTGAGCTTTGCTAAGCGACCGAAGCGAGTTTGAAATTCTTCCCAAAGTTGCTGACCGCTGCTAGTAGTTTTGACAGTCAGCGCGCCTTTAAAAGTTTCTACTAAAACGCCTTGAGTTTCTGCTTCAAGTACAAATAAACTGCGCGTTTTTTGCTGCAATACGGGCAGAAATACCACTGTAGAGGCAGTCATTAAGAGAGCTATAGCTGTAGCTGCTAAAGTCAGCTCTTTGCTATAAAATAACATAAAAATAAAAGAAACTACAGCTATAAAAAATTGACTAGGCAAGCTGATAGCGGCTTGAGAAACTAATTTATTTATTTCTTGGATATCTTGTAATCTACTGACGATTTCGCCACTGCGTCTGGTTTCGTAAAAGCTCAAAGGCAATCGCAGGAATTTGCGCGCAAATTCCATCACCAATCCCAATTCTAAGCGCTGGGAAAACTGAGCAATTAAGTTCGACTCTACCAATCCTAAACTGCTGCTAAAAAGGTTCATAACTATGACTGCGATCGCCACACTCGCCAGGAGTTGTCTGTCGCCCCGCACCAGGATGTCGTCGGTGAGCAGTTGAACGAGAAAAGGCGAAGCAATCGACAGCAAACCCAACACCACATTCAGCAAAAATGCTTCCATTAAAATCGGGCGATAAATCCCAATCCGGCGCATCCATTTTTGTAAGGAATTAGCGGGCGGTTGACCCTCTGCGGCCGCAAAAAACCGCTCAGCATCGGGTTCTACTAGCAAGCACAGCCAATCTGTCCAAGCTGCTGCTAATTCTGCTTTAGAAACATAGCGCATACCGACAGCCGGATCGCCGATCGCATATTTTTCGCCCTGCTTTCCGTACAAAACAACCCAGTGATAACCGCTCCAGTGAATAATTGCCGGTAAAGGCGCTTCCTCAATTTGGTCTAAAATAGCAGCCGCGGCTCGCACGGATCGAGCATTAAAGCCGATCGCCTCAGCACCTTGTTTCAAGCCCAGCAGAGTCGTCCCTTTTTGGCCGGTGCCCGCACATTCTCGTAAGCGGCTAATAGTAAAATTTTGTCCGTAAAATTTCGCGATCGAAGCCAAACAAGCCGCCCCGCAATCTTCTTCGCTCTGCTGGAGAACAACCTGATATTTCTTAAACCTGTTAACTTGTCCGAATAATGGCATTTTGCCGATCAAAGGGATGTTCTTTAACATTTTGCAAAATGAATAATGGTAGAGCATAAAGAAGATTACTCATCACCAACTACCCAATCAGCAAAAAGCACCCATAAAGTTATGGGTGCTTTCTCGATTCCACAGTTATATATCTGAATTGACTAGCACTAAACTTTAGTAGTAGGCGTAGCGGACTACTCTTCTGTATGAACCGTCGCAATTCCGGCGGTACACGACCCAACTGCGCCGCTGCCGCTGACAATTGTATCGATTGGCATAATAGTAACCGCCGTTGACGCTAGCTGATTCTTCAGGGGTGAGTTCAGCAAACAGTGAATTGTCCTTTGCTTCTTTCATGATTTGACTCCGTTTAAGTTAATAAAATTGAAGGGAAACTAGAAATCTTATCGAATTTCTAGAGCCTTGTGTAAATACTGAGTAATACTTCTTGTAGTGCTGTGCGACCTCCGGAAGATTACGGATAAATTTTGAAAATTTACTCGATCGCACAACTTGACTCAGCTATCTACTAAACCACTAGGGTTTTGTAAGGGAGAGCGCGCCTCGGATCGTACAGATAAAGCTGGCTCGGCTGCGGCAGGAAAAACAGCATATTGAGGTCATCGCTGCTGCTGTTAGCACCGCTGAAACCGCTACCGCTGGTAATGCTGCCACCGCTGACAGTAGCAGATTCTCGATCGGCTACTTCGGTGAAGAGTGAACCTTGTTGATTTTCTGACATAAATAACTCCTCTTAATACCTATGTACTTACTTACTACCTACGCATACAGGAAAAACCCGGTAACAGCGCCAAAACTCATGGCGGAAACGCCGTATTTTCATGACAGTGGCTCGCTGGCTTCACTCCTCTTGATATTTGGCGAAGTTTGTGAGTGAGGACGGCAAAGCTGTGCGGATTTTTACCTTTACCCTGTGAATTTTGATTTAGACTTCTAAACCTATTCTTGGTTTCCGGAAAGGTGAGAGTAAAGGTGACAAAAGAAATAAGCGATCGAGCTCTCCCTCTCCCCCAACTCAAAACTCAAAACTCCAAACTATTCCCCTCTCCCCCTTGCCGCCATGTCTCTCACTCCCGAAGCCACACCCGCTGAAACCTTTGATAACGACCAGTTTTTGCCCCCTGTCAGCCACTGGACGACTTTGGGGGGCATTTTGATGGTGGCGACCTTTGGCGGCGCGATCGCCCTCGCTAGCGTCACCAAATACAGCGCTACAGTCAAAGCAGACGCGATCGTCCGTCCCGCCGGAGAAGTGCGCGTCGTGCAAGCAGCAACCGAAGGAACCGTCGAAAGCATTGCTGTCAGCGAGAATCAGACAGTAAAAGAAGGAGATGCGATCGCAGTTATAGACGCTTCGCGTTTGGGCGCTCAAAAAAAACAGTTACAAGAAATAATTAATCAGTCTCAACCAGCAGCACAGCAAATCAACCAGCAACTGCGCGACTTAGAAAATCAAATTTTGGCCAGCGCCCAATTTAAAAGCATCCAAAGTGAAAGCTCCGCCCAACAGGAATTAATCGAATCCGCTTTAATAAAATTCGCCACATCGCTGCCGGATGTCGCCGAAAGACTCGGCCGAAGTCGGCGGGTTTTGCTCGTCAAGCGATCGTCCATTCAACAACAATTGATTCAAGCTAAAAAAGAACTAAATCAAATTGACTTAAAACTCGAAAATAGCGTGATCCGCGCCCCCGCTGATGGTACAATTCTCAGATTGGAAGTACGAAATACTGGTCAAACCGTACAAGCCGGCAGCGCGATCGCCCAAATCGTTCCCAGCGACGTACCCCTGGTAGTCAAAGCCAAGGTGACATCCCAAGACATCGCGCGCATCCAAATCGGCCAACCCGTACAGATCAGGATTTCGGCTTTGCCTTTCCCCGATTACGGCACATTAAAAGGAACTGTCAGCGAAATTGCCCCAGATGCGATCGCCCCTCAAAATCCCACCAATAATTTAGGTACAGCTTATTACGAAGTGGCAATTAAGCCCGAACAAACTTATTTAACAAAACTCAAATCCGCCAACGGCCAATTCTTCGGAAACTCCCAGGCTAATGTCCCCCGCCAGTATTCGATTCAATCGGGAATGGAAGGCAGAGCCGATATTATTACTGGCGAAGAAACTGTTCTGACATTTGTTTTGCGGAAAGCAAGGTTGCTCACAGATTGGTAATTAGTCAGTTGTCAGTTGTCAGTTGTCAGTTGTTAGTTGTTAGTTCTCCGTTGTCAGCAGTCAGCAGTCAACAGTCAACCGTCAACAGTCAACCGTCAACAGTCAACCGCCATAAAATTAGAGGCTCTGAAATTGAAATAACGTGTCAATATAGAAATGTGAGTTCAATTCTATTCTTTCCTCATGGGCAAAAAGCGCGTTCTTTCTGGAGTTCAGCCAACGGGCAATCTTCACCTCGGCAATTATCTCGGTGCCATTCGCAACTGGGTAGAAAATCAAAGTCAGTACGAAAATTACTTCTGCGTAGTCGATTTGCACGCAATTACCGCACCGCACAATCCAGCAACTCTCGCCTCCGACACTTACACGATCGCCGCACTGTATTTAGCTTGTGGCATCGACTTAGAATATTCTACTATTTTCGTGCAATCCCACGTCTCGGCGCACACAGAACTAGCATGGCTGCTCAACTGTATTACGCCGATTAACTGGCTCGAAGATATGATTCAGTTTAAAGAAAAAGCAGTTAAACAAGGTGAAAATGTCAACGCCGGTTTGCTAAATTATCCGGTGTTAATGGCAGCAGACATTTTGCTTTATGATGCCGACAAAGTGCCAGTGGGAGAAGACCAAAAACAGCATTTGGAACTCACCCGCGATATTGTGATCAGATTAAATCACCAATTCGGCACACCCGAAAAGCCAGTATTGAAACTTCCCGAACCGTTAATTCGGACTGACGGTGCGAGGGTGATGAGTTTGACAGATGGCACGCGCAAAATGTCGAAATCTGACCCTTCCGAACAAAGTCGAATTAATTTATTGGATTCGCCAGATGCGATCGCCAAAAAAATCAAGCGCTGCAAAACAGATGCCGTGCGGGGTTTGACGTTTGACGACCCCGATCGCCCCGAAGCTAGAAATTTGCTGACACTTTATCTCCTGCTTTCCGGCAAATCTAAGGAAGAAGTAGCAACAGAGTGTGAAAACATGGGTTGGGGAGATTTTAAACCCTTGCTGACAGAGACGACAATTAATGCCCTCAAACCAATTCAGGATAAATACAAGGAAATAATGGACGATCCGGGATATTTAGAGTCTGTACTACGTCGTGGAAGAGAACAAGCAGAAGCTATTGCTAATCAAACTCTAACTAAGGTTAAGACAGCTTTCGGTTATTCTTTACCTGTTTAGTTGTTAGTTGTTAGTGGTTATGGGTTACTGGTTAAGAATGACAACTGCCAACTGCCCACTAACAACTGCCAACTGTCAACTAACAACTGTCAAATAACAAATAACCAATAACAGACAAATAATCATGAACCGTTTTCGCACAGCCTGCACCACCCCCGGAGAATTTATAATTACCGCCGAAGTTGCCCCGCCAAAAGGTGGCGACATAACTCACACAATTCAAATGGCTGAACGCCTCAAAAACAGAGTACACGCCATTAATATCACCGACGGGAGTCGCGCAGTGCTGGGAATGTGTCCCCTAGCAGTTTCGGCGATTTTAGTGCAGCACGGAATTGAGCCAATTTGTCAAGTTGCTTGTCGCGATCGCAATCAAATTGGCCTGCAAGCGGATCTCATGGGAGCCCACGCTTTAGGCATTCGCAATGTATTAGCACTTACAGGCGATCCCGTCAAAGCGGGCGACCATCCTAAAGCAAAAAGTGTATTCGATTTGGAATCAGTTCGGCTGTTGCAAGTTATTCAAAAAATGAACGGCGGCAAAGACTGGAATGACAAACCTTTAACCGACGGAGTTACTGATTTATTTGTCGGTGCTGCCGTCGATCCGCAATGCCCCAGTTGGTCTGGTTTGCAAAGTCGATTTGAGAAAAAAGTAGAGGCGGGAGCCCAGTTTTTTCAGAGTCAATTAATTACAGATTTTGAAGTTTTGGATAAGTTTATGCACCACATTGCTGCGGGCTGCAACAAGCCAGTTTTAGCAGGAATATTTTTGTTTAAATCAGCTAAAAATGCTGAATTTATTAAAAAATACGTGCCGGGAGTTCACATCCCACAAGAGACGATCGATCGTTTAGCAAAAGCTCCCGAACCCTTGCAGGAAGGCATAAAAATTGCTGCCGAACAAGTCAAACTAGCGCGGCAGATTTGTCAAGGAGTTCACATGATGGCCGTCAAACGAGAAGATTTAATTCCTCAAATTTTGGATTTGGCAGGAATCGAGCCAGTGAGCTAAAATTAACCCACGGGGCGGGTTTTATCAACTATTAATGCCTAACATTAACGATCTCATAAACCTGCCCACCCCGCGCTAGCATTTTGAACATCAAACTGTAGGGGCAGGTTTGACCAACCATCAATGTATAAAACTAATGATCTCGTAAACCCGGCCTCCCTCGTTGTAGATAATCCAATAACTTCTGAGTTTGATTAATAAACTACTTTGCAAAATGCACGATCGACTAAACGGTTATTAAATAGGAGCAACTAACAATGACTGACTCAGAAATACTTAATTCTGATACCATTAAAATACTAAATACTAGCATATCCAAAGTTACAGTTTACACCGATCGCGCTTTGGTGACGCGCCGCGGTACGGTATCTCTGACGGGAAACGAACGAGAATTGGCGATCGCCTCTGTACCCGCAACCCTCGACACAGAGTCAGTCAGGGCCACGGGTGCGGGTACAGTTGCTGTGCGATTGCTGGGAGTGCGAACCGAAACAGTGTTTAGCAGCGAACCAGTGGGCGATCGCACTGCCGAATTAACCCAACAAATTCAGGAGTTACAAACCCAAAGACGGGGAATTAACGACAAAATAACCGCCCGAAAAATTCAGCTCAAATTTGTGGAAGGTTTGAGCGAAAAAAGCGTCGGTTTCTTTTCCAGCAGCATCGCCAAACAGCAGGTAGGTTTAAACGAAACAGGCGAATTGCTCAACTTTTTAGGAACTAATTACCTAAAATATGTAAGTGCGATCGCCCAACACGAAAGACAGCAGCGCGAATTAGACAAGCAAATAGAAGCTTTGCAGCAACAGTTGCGCCAAGTACACACTCCCCATTCTCAGCAAAGTTTTAACATCATTGTTGCCATAGAACCCAGCGGCAGTGGCAATTTTGAACTAGAAGTTTCCTATGTAGTCATGCGAGCCCGTTGGACTCCTCTTTACGACTTGCGAGTTAACACTACCAACAACCAAATTAATCTCAATTACCTAGCCGAAGTCAATCAAAATACAGGCGAAGATTGGACGGGAGTAGCGCTGACTTTATCTACAGCAAAACCGGGAATGGGAACTTTGCCACCAAAACTCAAACCCTGGTTTATCGATACTTTACACTCTACAGTCAAATTCCGAAATAGCGAGTCAATAGCGCGCTCTAGTCAAACCTTATCAGATTCTTATGGAGATGCAGGCGTATTTGAAGGGGAGATGCGCTTTGGCTCTGCAGGCACTACAATCGACACAGCATCCCAACCCACAGAAGCTGAAACAGCCACAGCCCAAGTATCCAGAGAAGGAGGCACCGTATCATTTCAAGTAGGCGGAAATACCAAGATTCCCAGCGACGGTACACCCCACAAAGTGACGATTTTTAGCGAAAATTATCCCTTTCAACCAGAATATATAGCCGTTCCGCGATTAGTCAGTTTTGCCTATTTGCAAGCAGTTGTTGTGAATCCGCTGACAGGCGCAACTCTTCTGCCCGGTAAAGCAAATATCTTTCGCGACAACACTTTTGTCGGCAGTATGCAGTTAGAAAATGTTTCCCCTGGCCAAGAATATAAACTGAATTTAGGAATAGATGAAGGGCTAAAAATAGAGCGGGAATTAGTGGAAAGACAAGTAGATAAAAAACTGATCGGTCAGCAGAGGCGCACGAGTTACGCTTATCGCTTAAATGTGACTAACCTGCGGCAGGTGCAGCTACACCTGACACTACAAGAGCAATTGCCAGTCAGCCGCAATGAACAGATTAAAGTGCGATCGACTCTCACTAATCCGAAGATAGTAGCAGGTGAAATGGGACTGCTGGAATGGATAATGTCTCTGCCGCCACAAGCAAAGCAAGAGTTATATTACCAGTTTGTTGTCGAACATCCTCCAGAGTTAACAGTCACGGGTTTAGATATTTAATTAGGATTTACGCTCTTAATCTGTAACGCTAGCTACAGCTTATACTAATTATGCAAAATATTGCTACATATCAATTAGAGACGATCATCTGTAGGGAAACGGTATTGCCTTGTCCGGCGAGGGGTAGTGCAAATCAAAGATAATTTGTATGAAATTGGTGTATCCGCTCAATAATCCGGGGTAAATTTCTCAACGATGCACCTCAAATGACGCAAAATCGTTTCTGAGTGGGTAGTCCGCCCCGAATTATTGAGCGGATACAAATTGGTAATTGTAGCAAGACTGTTTACAATTGGTATTACTTACCAAAAATTTGACGATCTGACTATCAACAAAAAACCAGGATGAATTACAACTGGCGAAAAGTCTTGTCTAACGGTATAATTCCCCCTTCCTCAAAAAAACGCCCCGATTTTTCAACAATTTGTACTCCAGCGATCGCGCCCCTGTTGTTTAGCATCGTACAAAGCTTTGTCTGCATAGGCTACCAGTGTATCTGGTTGAACTTCCAAGGTGGGTATGAGTGAGGCAATACCCAAACTGACTGTGACGATCTCCTTCACGTCAGACTGTGCATGGGGAATCGCGAGATTGTGAAGTTCTTGCTGAATGTTTTGTGCCACCTTAATCCCTCCTTCTAAATCCGTATTCGGGAGGAGTAACACAAATTCTTCTCCACCGTAACGCGCTGCTAAATCGGTGGGACGACGGACTACTTTTTGTAATGTTTGCCCTATTCTAATTAAGCAATCATCTCCAGCCAGATGACCGTAGTAGTCGTTATAGGATTTGAATTTATCAACGTCAAATAAAATTAGAGAAAGTGGCTGCTTTTCGGGCGCTAGGCGTTGCCATTCACTTTGAAGGCAATTGTTGAAACAGCGACGGTTAGCCACCTGAGTCAAACCATCTAGATTTGCCAGTTCTTTTAATTTTTGATTGGCATCTTGGAGAGCCAATTCTATTTGTTTGCGGGCGGTAATATCACGGATAGTAACGGAAAAACCATCTCCTAGCTTGACTGCTACGAAGTGAAACCAGCAAGATTTTCCTGATTCATAGTAAAAATCCTGTTGTAAAGATGCCCCCGTTTCGACAATATTAACGAAGCAATTAAATAGTTTTGGCTCAATATTAGTCAAAAACTTTTTTAGTACCAATTTGCCAATCATCTCTTCATGCCTACTGTTAAAAGCTCTAGAAATCTGGGGGTTGACGACTAAACACCGAAAATCCTCAATATCGCCTGTTTCGGTGTTACGAACAGCCTGCATTGCCGCAATACCATCAAGGGAACTATTCAAAACACTAGCCAGTAAAGCCCTCGATTGATAAAGTACCTCTTCTGCTTCCCGGCGCTTAATGTTTTCTTGTTCCAGAAGCTGTTGCTGGCGTTGAATGGTTAACTGATTTTCCAGACGCGCCACTACTTCTTCGATTTGAAATGGTTTGGTGATGTAGTCTATAGCCCCTGAATCAAAGGCGGTTACTTTGTCGAAGACATCATCTAAAGCACTAATGAAAATTACTGGAATGTGGCTAAAATCTGCATCCGCTTTGAGAGTTCTACAGACTTGATAACCATCCATTTCAGGCATCTTAACATCTAAAAGAATCACATCTGGTCGCTTTACCTTCACCGTTTTCAGTGCCATCCGCCCACTGGTAACGCTGCGAACAGTGTAGCCGAGTTTGAGGAGCGCCTCGCTTAGTAATTGTAGATTTTCTAGAAGATCGTCTACAATTAGAATATTACCTTTATTTTCGATTTGAGAATTAAGATTCATTGCCACTCCGGGGTTCTACTAAATCAATAATCTGCTCAAACTTAAATTGACTGGCAAGTTTTGTAAGGGATTTTATCAAACGAGTTTCTGTTTTGGGAATTTCTCCTACGACTTGTAACACGAGGTTAGTATTTGCCTCAAGTGCAGCTTCGTATAATTGAGTAATCCATTCTTGAGTCATACAGGTTAAATCTGCCGATGTCAAGGGGCTTGTTTCTGTATCATCCAAGACAGGAGATCTTGTTTCTGCATAGATATATTTGACTCCCAAATGCTTAGCTAGTGCGTCAAAAATGGTGTGTTCAACGAAGGGTTTGCGAACAAAGTCATCACATCCAGCCGAAAGCACCATCGCCTTTTCTTCTTCCAACACACTCGCCGTTAACGCGATTACAGCCGTAGCATTGCCTTTGGTGGTAGATTTGATGTATTTTGTCGCTTCGTAGCCATCCATAACTGGCATTCTCATATCCATCCAGATTAGGTGCGGTTCCCATTCATCCCAAATGGCGATCGCCTCTTGTCCGTTACTAGCTTCTTTCACCTCAAATCCCAAGGGACTCAACAACTTAATTAGTAATTGTCGATTAATAGATTTATCATCGACTGTGAGAATTTTGTAGCTAAGTTGACCGGGCACCAGTCCCAGAACTCTTGGATATTCTGCTGTACTCTTGCTGTTTGTTTTTTGACCCAATTTGGTCTGAATATACAATTGGAAACTTGTACCTTTTCCTAATTCGCTTTCTACAGAAATATCCCCACCCATCAATTGCACAAATTTCCGGCTAATTGCTAAACCTAAACCCGTTCCTTCCTGCATATCTTTTCCAGCTTGAGCTTGACTAAAGGCATCAAATAGTTTGGGCAGTTCTGCTGCTGCAATACCCACCCCAGTATCGCGAATACGGAAATGCAAATTAAAAACATCTGTGGTTTCTTGTTCTCCCAGAAAGACATTCAAAGTGATTTGACCATCGGAAGTAAATTTGATGGCATTGCTGAGTAAATTAATTAAAACCTGACGCAGTTTTACTTGATCGGTACAGATATAGCGCGGCACATTTTCTGTTCGCTGGAATACCAAATTCAATCCGGCATTATTAGCCCGCAGATGCAACATATCTTCTAAATCATTCAGCAAGATAGGTAGGTCAAAGTCTGTAAGATTAAGGGTGGTTTTACCTACTTCGATTTTTGATAGATCGAGTACATTATTAATTAGCGTTAATAAATAATCACCACTGCGATAGATAATTCCCGCATTCTCGTATTGTTCAGGGGGCATATTTGTGGCGCGTACCATCAATTGCGAAAAGCCGAGAATAGCATTGAGGGGCGATCGCAATTCATGGCTCATATTGGCAATAAATGTACTTTTGGCTTGATTGGCGGTTTCTGCTTTCACTGCCAACTCTCGGGAAATATTCTCACTTTCCTGCAAAGCCATAGTACGCTGAATCACTCTTGCTTCTAATTCCGCATTAGCTTGTTGTAATTTCAAAGCCGCTTGACGATTTTCCGAAACAATCGCAGATGTCACCATCGTCGTAAGGGAAAGTACCCCCACAAATAAAAGTAGTAACAAAAGGGAATTACGCTCCAATGCCGCCTTATAAAAAATACCAATTTTATAAGCCGTAGTGATAAAAGCCATACTACAAATGGCGGTGACTAAAATAGTAGTAACTTTCTGACTAAAACGAAAAACAGACCATAAGAGAGGGGGTAAAAGTAAATATTCTACAGGTTGACTCTCAAATAAGGAAAATTTAATGACTATTCCCAAAAGAATAGCAATAATCAGAAATTCTCCACTAAGCCAAGGCTGCGGGGCATAAAATTTCTGTTTTTTAAAACAAATTAACAAGAAAGGTGTAAAAAGTAAGATACCTATACTATCACCAATCCACCAACCCGTGAAAGTTTTTAGAAAGTCAGACTGGGGGACAAGTTTGTAATAAGTAAATGAACAAGCCCCGATCAAAGCGTTGGGTAAACTAACTCCCAAAAAACTAACGGCGATAAAAATTACTACATGATTGACTTCATTAAAAGGAAATTTTGTGCGAGTTGACCGTCGAATCACAAATACTGCCAATAAATTCCAAATCGTTACACTAATAGTATTGAGGAAAACAGTATTCCATAAACTTTGGGATATCGGCCAGGCCATGATTAAGGTCGCAATAAATTGACCCATAAAGATACCTAACCAACGAGAATAACCCCACTCCAATAAAGTGGCGAACATCCATCCTGTTCCGGGCCAAACTGGTGAAATATATGGTGGAATAATCGTAAGACTGGAAAATTCATGATTCGGGAGAAACCAACAAATCAAAGGATAAACAATGGAAATAATCAGAACTTGAAGCCACCAGTGGGGGTTTTTTATTTCTAAACCAAGACCACTTAAGAGGTTAAAAAAATGTTTTTTTGCGATCATTTTTCAGGTATCAACTTGCTTTACAAAAACTGTCAAATCTCAATTATGAACCATTAAAGGTTCAATTCAATCAAGAATTTGCTCCAATTGAAATTGACGTGCTAATTGAGTCAGGCTTTTGATTAAAAATAGTTCAGTTTCAGGAATTTCCTGACTTACTTTCATCACTTTTTGTGTGTTTGCTTCAAACACAGCTTTAGATAAGCTTATCATCCATTCATGGGGTCTTAAGTAAGTCGGCGCTGTAAAACGCAACTATGTAAACGATCGTCAAGTATCAAAATGCCAAGAAAGCAGCACTAGGAGACCCTGTTTACATAAAGTTACATAATTCAATTTAATCGCGCTGACCTACTTACTTTAAATGTTTCTGATGTTAATTCTGCTTTCGTTAGATTATCACCATTATGGGATTGCATTTCCTCATAAATATATTTTCCCGCTAAATGTTTAGTTAGTGTTGCAAAAATTATATGTTCTTTAAAGGGTTGACGCAGAAAATCATCACAACCTGCTGAAAGAGTAATCGCTCTTTCTTGTTTCACAACACTCGCCGTTAAAGCAATTATAGCTGTAGCATTGGCTTTGGTGGTATATTTGACTATTTTGTGGCTTCGCCGCCATCCATCACAGACATCCTGATGTCCATCCCATCTTTCGGCAGCTAAATAGATCCAGTTAAAACAACGTAAAATATAGTCGTGGATGCAGAAACCGGGTTTTCCATCGGCAGTCAGCGCGGCAGGATTTACGTCGGTTAAGTGTGGCAAACTTGCAGCAAAGGCCGATAAAATTGAGACTAAAAGAGTGATGAGTTTAGATATTTAATATCAATTTGGATCGGATATTGCTACACAATTAAATTGTATCCGCTCAATAAGTAGGGGTAGCAGAGAAAAAAAGTAAGCAGAGTAAAAAAAGTGTTATAAAATAGGACACATG
>NZ_JAUBRA010000167.1:0-1687 GCF_036701555.1 Microcoleus sp. Pol10D4 | reverse complement strand
GCTTTCTATTATGCCATCAACTTAGCCAGACAATTGTCTGAGTATTTATACTGATTGCAAAAGTGGGATGCTCCCATGGAGACGTACCATTATATCTGAAAATAGATGACGGAAACGCCGATGATAAAAGTGTCTTTGTGTCAAGATTGAAAGAGTTTAAAAATCAGTGGACATTTGACGGAATCTGTGTAGCAGATAGTGCCTTATACACAGCAGAAAATTTGTCAGCAATGGCAGGAATGAAATGGATAACCAGAGTGCCGTTAAGCATAAAAGAAGCTCAAAATAAAATCTGCAACATAGAAGATAGTGACTGGGAAGATTCTCAAATAAAAGGCTATAAAATAGCAGCCAGAACCAGTGAGTATGGCAACATCAAGCAAAGATGGCTAGTCATAGAAAGTGAAATCAGAAAACAAGCAGATCTTAAAAAAATAGTCAAACAAGTAGAGAAACAGTTAGAATCCGCCAAAATCTCACTGCGTAAGCTATCCAGGCAAGACTTTGCTTGTATTACTGATGCAGAAGTTGCAATAAAAAAGTTATCAAACTCATGAAAATATCACCAAATAACAGAGATTAACTGCCAAGAAAAGCCAGTTAAAACAACAAAAATAAAGCTCAAAGAATCGAGCGAGACACAGACAATAGTCTATCAAGTAACAGGTGAAATAGAACCCCGAATTTCAGCAATCGAAGCGGAAAAAGTCAAAGCTGGGAGATTTATATTAGCCACAAATATTTTAGAGCCTAAAGTAGTGAGCAATTCACAGGTATTATCGGAATACAAAGCGCAGCAAAGTAATGAGAGAGGATTTAGATTTATCAAAGATCCGTTATTTTTTACTTCCAGCGTATTCGTGAAAAAGCCGGAGCGAGTTGAAGCAATCGGAATGATAATGGGACTGTGTTTGTTAGTGTATAATTTAGCGCAAAGGAAATTGAGACAACAATTAGAAGCTACCAATGAGCAAGTGAAAAATCAGGTAAAGAAATTGACCGATAAACCGACAATGCGCTGGATATTTCAGGTGTTTCAGGCTGTGCACTTAGTGACGATAAATGGCTCGAAGCAGGTCAGCAATTTAACCCAAGAACACCAAGATATCTTGCGGCATTTAGGAGAGTATTGCTGTCAATACTATTTAATATTTTCAAGTGAATAACGATTGCGATCGAGGTGTAGATATTTGTGAATAATTTTCATTAATTAGTCAAGACAATTTGCTCTTGGCATAAGTTTCCTTGCTTCAAAATATGAGCAACCGCGCTAAAATAGCAACATGAATATATGAAAAAAAGCCAATTATTTCAACTTACTTAGTTTAAGTAAATTTGACAAGCTTCTGTAATGCTAAAACTGTATAATTTCAGCCTAAAAGCGTTTGGCTTCCAAGTTTTCACAACTGATAAAGAAATCCGACCGACATCTGCGGAATGTGGGGTAGAACTGCACCGCTACCTAATTGATGCTGAAAGAGATCGTCTGAGAGCTGATTATAATTTCGATCCAAATATAACAGAAACCGATGCCGAACAACTGATATCGCGGACAGAATACTTTCTCAATTTTGTGATCGCTAATAGACCTCTTGCAAAATAATTTTATGATACTCCTTTCCCGCTCAAAGAGTACAGAAAATGCTATAGTAAAAAAAAGCGAGGAAAATATCAATGAATCTGAGCC
>NZ_JAUBRA010000079.1:0-29436 GCF_036701555.1 Microcoleus sp. Pol10D4 | reverse complement strand
GAGGTTTTGGCTCAGGTTTTTGGGGCTGATAATACTATTACTTCTCTCGATTTTCTCACTCTGGCTCCTTAAGACAAAAGCGCCTTCAATATGCTGCATTTTTCCTAATATTATAGAACTCGATTTATTATTAAATAAATCGAGTTTTTTAATATTTAAAAAGTCAGAAAAATCAACCTAGTGAATTATTGGGTAATTCGACTTCCTGACGACCCTAAAATTAGTTTTTAATTAGTGATTTATTTCGGATAAAAGTCAAAAAAAGAAGTTGATAACTACAAAATTTATTATAACCATTGTTTGAGTGAAATATAGATTATCTGAGATTCTGCTGATTGACAGCCCTAAAATTGGTTTTGATAAGAACTCAAGTCTTAATAAAAATCTGATAAATTAAGCCACGCTTACTACACTAACGAATACTTGTCAACTGCTTTTAGGTAAAAAAAATCGAATTGCGCGGTGTATTTTCGTACAACGTGTGTGTTTTTTCTAATCGTAAAATAATTTAGCACCACGTCTGAATTGGCTGAAAAACCCCTAATTTACCAGGCAAATATAGGGAACTGCTACTTTTGGAAGATGTCGATAACAAAAAAATCGAAGTAAATAGAACTTGTTAACTATGCGAAGTAGAGAAATTAGCAATTAGAAATTTCCATTAGCAATTAACAATAATATCTACCACTGAAGATTGAAAATTAACAAATCAAGGAGCTATGTAACTCATGAAAAATTTATGGTGCAACTACTCTTCGCCAATTCACAAATCAAGTTGCGATCGCTGTGACACCGACTGCATAAAAGCTTCTTTGATTGGGGCGCAGTTAGTCAGTGATCGGGTGATCAATATTTCCTGTTTAACAAAAGGGAGTCCGGGCGTCAAGACTAAACCTAAAAAACATTTAGTTTGCATCGACCCGAGGGTAGAGAATTATCAGCATCTTGCCAGCGGAGTCAAACCAGGGACAGAGATAATTGTCCTGGATCGAACTCTGGACGGAGTAGAACAAATTACCGAGATCCTAGCTAAACGCAGCTTAATTGCCAGCCTTCAGATAGTTGCTCACGGCAATGAAGGTTCTGTGCAACTGGGGTCAACTATACTGAAGGATGAAAACTTACCAAAGTACGATCGGCATTTGCAGCAGTGGCACAAGGCCTTTAGTGAAAAAGCCGATATTTTATTATTAGCGTGCAGGGTTGGGGCTGGAAAATCCGGGATTGCTTTCGTGCGGAAGCTGAGAGAATTAACAGGCGCAAATATAGCCGCTTCCAACAATTTAATTGGTAGTAAAAAATTAGGAGGGAACTGGCAATTAAATATTAGAGCAGGACGAGTAAAAACTGCAATAGCTTTTGAAACAAAAACCCAGGAAACTTACAGCGCTGTCCTCGTCACTTTAGTTGACGAAACTTTTCAAGACGCAAGTCTAATAGGGCCTTGGATATCTGGGGTCAGCGGCCCGTCAGACCTTCCAGCTTTAACAGCAGGAACCGGAACGGAGAGTTTTCCGGGTTTGAACATCGACCCGCTGGGCACCGGGGCTTTGAGATTAACTTCAAGGAGTTTTGACCAATCTACCTTTGCCATCTATAACAGTCAGGTACCAGTCAGCAGCGGTCTTAAAATTGTCTTCGATATATTTGCCTACAACGGCACTTCACGTCCTCCGATTCCCGCCAATTTGACAGGGGACGGCATAAGTTTCTTTTTAATTGACGGTACTGTGACGCCAACAAAAGCTGGAGGCTTTGGAGGTTCTCTCGGCTACGCCCAAAATACAGACGAAAATCAGTCTGGTTTACTCGGAGGTTATTTAGGAATTGGATTTGATGAATTCGGAAGTTTTTCAACTCAAAATGAAGGGCGTGTAGGTGGAATTCCGGGTGGGATTAGACCAGACTCGGTAACGCTTCGAGGTAGCGAAGCTAGTGAATATAAGTTTTTAACTTCTAACTTTGTGTCGGGGGGAGTAGATAATATTCCCAATTTCGTAACTCCGCCGATCAACCCAATTACTACCACTCGCGAACCAGCCAGAAGAAGAGTTCAAGTTATTTTGCAACCTCCCACTTCTGCAACGCCAAACCGTCTCACTGTTAACTTTGATCTCAACAATAATGATGTGTTTACAGATGAGGGCGAGACTATTATCGACATTGCAAATTTAGAAGAGGAGATAAACGAGCCAATACCGGCAACATTCAAATTTGGTTTTGCTGGTTCAACGGGAGACGCAACAAATATTCACGACGTTCGCACTTTGTCTATCCAAACTATAGACGTGCCGCTTACTACAGCAGATGTTGCCTCAACGAAAACAGGCCCGGCGGCAGCGGCACCGGGTAGCAGCATTACTTACACAATTACGACGGTAAATAACGGCCCGAACGACGCCGAAAATGTGGTGGTTGAAGATCAATTGCCCGATGGGGCAGTATTTGGCAGTGCCGAGGGCGACGGCACTTTCAACCCGACAACGGGACTGGTTTCCTGGAATATTCCGAATTTACCGGTTGGGGGCAGCGAGACCCGCACAGTAACTATTACGGCCCCAACTACACTCGGCCCTATTACAAACAGTGTATTCAGCAGCAGCAGCACGATCGATCCCGTACCCGCTAACAACAGCGGCAGCAGCCCGGAGGCGAGAGTCACCACCACTATTACGAACGATAGCGCCGATGTAGTGACGGTCAAAAGCGGGCCCCCTACAGCGGCCGCGGGCTCGACAGTCACCTACACAATTACGGCCACTAACAGTGGGCCGAGTGCGGCAACCAATGTGGCGATCAGCGACACCATTGTTCCTGGTTTAACAGGAGTCAGCGTCTCGGAGGGCGGAAGTTACAATGCAACGACAGGTATTGTGACTTGGACGGCCATCCCATCCCTAGCCACCGCAGCCAGCGCCAACAGAACCGTCAGTTTCGCAGTTCCCGCCACCGGGGGCCCCCTCGCCAACACTGCTAGCAGCACCTCAACAAGCCCAGACCCCAATCCCGGCAACAACAACGGCAGCAGCCCGTCGGCGCGAGTCACCACTACTATCACCGATAGTGCCGATGTAGTTACGCTCAAAACCGGGCCCGCTACTGCGATCGCCGGATCGACTGTCACCTACACAATTCTCACCGAAAACAGAGGGCCCAGTACCGCCACCAACATCACCGTTACAGACACCATCGTTCCCGGTTTAACGGGGGTCACAGCATCTAACGGAGGTGTTTACAACCCAGCCACAGGCATTGTCAGCTTTCCGCCCATTGCCAGCTTAGCTGACGGCTTGACTGTCAGCCGGACTGTCAGATTCCCAGCCCTGGCGACCGGCACTGTCAGCAACACGGCGAGAAGTACCTCAACAAGCCCAGACCCGAATCCCGGCAACAACAACGGCAGCGAGCCCGGCGCAACTGTTACCACCAGCATCGCCGCTGCCCCGACTCCGACTCCCCCACTCCCACCGACTCCGACTCCCCCACCTGCACCGACTCCGACTCCCGCCAACCTACGGCCGATAGCTAACAACGTCAACCTCGAAATCGCCCCCAGCAGCACTGTGGCGATCGCAGGACTCGGAGGAAGTGATCCCGACGGTTCGATCGCATCCTTCACCATCAACACCGTCCCACCAGCAAATGAAGGGCTGATATTTTTAGGCAATCCCGATACCGGGGGCACGATTGTCACCGCCGGTCAAATTCTGACACCTGCTGACATTAACCAATTATTTTTCCAATCGACAACCAACTTTACAACAGCAAATTTCACCTACAGCGCTACAGACAACCAGGGCGCTACCAGCCGCGCCAGGGCTACTGTATCGGCACTGGAGCCGGTGCCAAACAAACCGCCAGTAGCTAACAACGTCGACCTCGATATCGCCCCCAGCAGCACTGTGGCGATCGCAGGACTAGGCGGCACAGATCCAGACGGGTCGATCGAATCTTTCACCATCAACACCGTCCCACCAGCAAATGAAGGGCTGATATTTTTAGGCGATCCCGATACTGGGGGCAGGATTATCCGCGCCGGTCAAATTCTGACACCTGCTGACATTAACCAATTATTTTTCCAATCGACAGCCAACTTTACAACAGCAAATTTCACCTACACCGCTACAGACAACGAGGGCGCTACCAGCCCCGCCAGCGCTACTGTCTCTGCCATTCCCCTGAACGAACCAACACCCGCGCCAACACCAACACCAACACCACCAACACCCGCGCCAACACCAACACCACCAACACCACCAACACCAACACCACCAACACCAACACCAACACCAGCGCCAGAACCAACACCAACACCACCAACACCACCAACACCAACACCACCAACACCACCAACACCAACACCAGCGCCAGAACCAACACCAACACCACCAACACCAACACCAGCGCCAGAACCAACACCAACACCAGCGCCAGAACCAACACCAACACCAGCGCCAGAACCAACACCAACACCACCAACACCACCAACACCACCAACACCAACACCAACACCGACGCCCATACCCGCGCCAAAACCAACACCACCAACACCGACGCCCATACCCGCCCCAGAACCAACACCAGCGCCCGAACCAAGCCCGATATTCAACCGAGTACCCGAACCCGATACCAGTTGCGGTTGCGACCCCTTGCCCCAACCCCCTCTGATCAGATTTATCCCACCCCAGCCTTCACAAATACTCAACTTCGACTCCAACGCCGCCCAACTCATCGACATCCAAAACACGATGAGAGGCACTCCCGGAAACGATTCCTTAACAGGAAACGAAACCAACCAACTGTTTCTTGCCAAAAGTGGCGACGACACAGTATTAGGTGAAGGCGGCAGCGATCTCATTTTCGGCGAACAACAGCGAGATTACATAGCTGCCGGTAGAAGCAACGACATCGTGTACGCCGGCAAACAAACCGATGCCGTATTTGGCGGCAAAGCGGGCGATCGCATTTTTGGTGATCGCAACTCCGACACATTGTACGGCGATCGCGGTGCCGACACCATAGTCGGCGACAACGGCAACAACATCGACTTGACTGGTAACGACGGCGACCTGATTTTCGGCGGGTCTTCAGGCGACGCTATTTCAGGCAACCAAGGTTCCGACACCGTTTACTCCGGCAAAGCTGGCGACATCGCCTACGGTGGCATCGACAACGACCTGATTTGGGGTGACAAAGGCCCGGACACCCTTTGGGGCGACAACGGAGACGACTCTTTGTTTGGTGGCCTCCTCAACTCCCTAGACAGTGACCCCGACGGCTTCGATTTGCTGACAGGAGGCGATGGCAACGACTTACTTAACGGCGAAGAACAAGACGATACCTTGCGAGGTGGCAACGGCCGAGATTTGTTGTTTGGAGGCAAAGCGGCTGATGGCATTTTCGGCGAAACAGACTCGGATACTCTCTACGGCAATCAAGGTTCCGACACCATAGTCGGCGACTACGGCACTCAACTTGGCAGTAGTGTTGCCACGGATGAAGGTGATTTAATTTTTGGCAACGACACCGGCGATATCATCGGCGGTGGCAGCGGTAACGATAGCATTTTTGCCGGCAAAGGTAATGACTTAGTTTATGGTGGCAAAGATAATGACCGGATTTGGGGTGAACTCGGTTCCGACACCATTGTCGGCGACGAGGGAGACGATTCGCTTTACGGTAGTTTGCAAAACGAGTTAGTGTTGGATGCCAACGGCCGCGACTTGCTGTTTGGGGGAGATGGAAATGACTTCCTCAATGGGGGTGAGAGTTCCGACTCGCTTGATGGGGGTTTTGGTAACGATACCCTTCGTGGTGGCAAGGATGACGATGTTGTACAGGGAGATGCTGGCAACGACTTGATGTACGGCGACTCGGGCAGCGATATTTTGTGTGGCGATGAAGGTAACGATACCATTAGTGGCGATCGCGGGGAAAATCTGCGAGGCGCTGTGGGTGAAAACGGCCAGCAAGACTGTATTAATGGTGGTAGTGGCGATGACCTGTTATATGGCAATGAAGGTCAAGATGCTCTCAATGGTGATGATGGTAATGACACTATTTACGGAGGGAAAGATAGCGATATTCTCAATGGGGGTGCAGGGGATGACTGGCTGTTTGGTGATGGCTCAGATGATACTTTGATTGGGGGCACTGGGAATGATCACTTTGTGTTAAGCGCTAATAGCGGTATTGATACAGTTCTCAATTTTTCCGTAGGAGCTGATAAGTTTGTTCTGGCTGGTGGTTTGAGTTTTGAGGCTTTGCAAATTAACCCGACGGTGAATGGCACGCTGCTACAAGTTGCGGCGACTGGGGAGGTTTTGGCTCAGGTTTTTGGGGCTGATAATACTATTACTTCTCTCGATTTTCTCACTCTGGCTCCTTAAGACAAGCCTCACAAAAAACAGCGTGTAGGGTTCCATTCACACAGCACCTTACCGCTGTTTATTCAAAAATTCTAATCCTATAAAAATAGCTGCGATGCTTCCGGCTACACAAATTTCTCGGTTTTTTATTTTTAACAAAACTTCGGTAAGTGGGACTAAAACTACTTCAATATCTTCTGTAATATCCAATTGTATTTGGCGGGCAAGCTTGACATTTTTAGCAAAGTATAGGTAGATAGAATTGGTGTCTTTTACGGGGTTATCATATAAGGTTGCTAGTTCCAAAATTTCTTCAGCAACATATCCCGTTTCTTCGGCAAGTTCTCTGGCTGCTGCCGATTTTCCGCTTTCTTCATTAGGGTTGAAAGATCCAGCAGGCAGTTCCAGCAAAATTTCGCCTGCTCCGTGCCTGTATTGGCGCACTAATACAAGTTCTTGCTGCTCTGTCGTGGCAAATACGAGGGCGATATTGGGTCGGACATTAACAAAAAAGTCGTCTATAATTTGTCCGCTGGGCAATTCTATTTCATCTTGTCTAACCTGACACCACTTGTTGTTAAGAACGAAGCGCGATCGCAATAATTTCCATTTAGTTAAATTTTTCATATCGCAATAATGCTAAACTTTCAGCGTCATCCGAACGCAAAATTTTCCCATCCATAATCTATTTCAAATCAAAAATTTCACCCAGCAGCCATGCCATACAAAAAATTACCACGAAAATTTTGGGCAGACTTAAAAAAATTGACTGTTAATTCTCTACCAGCGGGATTGTTTGCGATCGAGTCACTGAGTCTGAGTCTAGCAGTCGTCGCCGCAGTTGCAGCAGTGCCCGCAACACTGGAACGAGCAAATGCTTCTACAGTCACAAGTTGGAAATTCGATCCGGCGACAAATCAGCTAGAAATTACTCTCCCAGAGGGAACAACCCCCACCTATTCTCTACTCAACCCGTCTCAGATTGCTGTGGATTTGCCCAATACTGAGATCGGAGTAGATGCAACTCAGCTATACCCAGAAGGCACAGTGCGTTCTGTGGGAGTGAGTCAACTTCAACCGGGAACAGCGAGAATTCTGGTCAATTTGGCTCCTGGAGTCGGTTTCAGCGCGGGGAAAGTTCAATTCCAAAGAAGCGGGGTAGAAAATCGCTGGGTGTTGCGTCCTTCGATCGAACCGACTCCTATTGTGGAAACTTCCGAAACTCAACCCCAGTCTGCAAGACAAGTACCGCAAAACCAGCCGCCGACTGATTCCAACTCAACTGCTGCCACAGAGATCGATCGAGCTGAGCCTCCTAATTCGCTGAATCCAGCTACAAATTATTCGCAGCCACCAACTCCAAATGACCAAATCCGACCGCTAAGAGTGCCTTTAGTCAATGTTCGCCTTGACGAACGCCGTGGGGTACAAGCTGCTGCTCTACCCCGCCTAGAGCCTCAAATAACGGCGGTGGCTGCACCCCAACAGCGGACGCTTACCTTTGGTGAACCGCTTCCGGGCGGACGATCGAATGCTCCTTTGCAGGCTGCGGCTGGGGCGAATGTCTTGTTGCCGGCGGGCACGGAGCTCAGTTTGCTATACCCGGGCGATCGGGCTTTGCGCCTGCAAGCGAAGCCCAGCCGAGAGGAAGTGCTGTTGCTGCAAGGGGGAATTATCGACAATCGCGGTAATACGATCGTACCTGCTAATACGCCGGTCATCGGGCGATTTGAAACGACAAACCTCGGCACTAGATTTGTGGTCGAAGCTATTAGTCTCAACGGCCGCAATATCCCTCTGGTGGCTCGCTCAGAACCCGTGGAAGGCCGGCGGGTTCAGCCTTCCGAGCGCAGTTTGTTGCGAAATACTGGTATTGGTGGCTTAGCTGTGTTCTTGCTGAGTGGCTTTTCCGGTGTCGGTTTGTTGGCTGGAGCAGCCGCTGGTGCTGCTACAACTTACGTCGCTGCTCCTCAACCTACTACGATTCAACCTGGCCAAATTTTCCAAGTTCAGTTAACCGAAGATTTACCCCAGTTCGGTTTTTGAAGGAAGAAGGAAGAAGGAAGAGGGAAGAAGGAAGAGGGAAGAGGGAAGAAGGAAGAGGGAAGAAGGAAGAAGGAAGAGGGAAGAAGGAAGAGGGAAGAAGGAAGAGGGAAGAAGGAAGAGGGAAGAGGGAAGAAGGAAAACTTTTTTCTTCCCTCGAACCTCTTAGTTCAATATTTTCTGAGAGCAGTTTTCCATTGTATGAAATAAAGTAAGGACTTAGGCAAAGCCTAAGTCCTACCGCATATCTGTAATTGACTCAACTGAAAACCGCTATATCGGCGATTTAGAAATTTTGACCTTCACTGGTTGGAGCTATCGAACCCGGTTGGTTGAGGAACAGGTTTTTAGCGCCGTCGTTTTGGTAGATACAGTTAATTTCGGGTTGAGCTTCTAGGGGGCCGGTGAACCCAAAGGTGTTCATGCGATTTTTGCAATCGCGCACTTGGTCTTGGCTGATGAGTTTTCTTTGTTCCAGAATTGCCCAGTTATTGGTTCGCAGGACGCATCCGGGGCGCATACTCGGCTGCGAGATGTAGACGTTGAAAGGGTTGAGGGTGACGTAGAGGCGCATATCTGTCACCATCGCGCTTGCTCCAAACTGCACGCAAAGTTCTGGGTTCGGGGCGCTGCGATCGATAAATTCGCGGGATGCTACGTTCTCTGGGCTAATTGTAGCTGTGGAGCTAAAGGCAATGCCAATCCCAATTCCCAGAATAAAGACGGCTGTTAAAATCCCTAGGGTGGCGGAATTGAGGAAAGAGGGTTTGCCGGACTGAGGTTGACGCCGCGACTGTCCGCCCATTGAGCCGGAGTAGTCGGAGTCTTCATCTCCTCGGGATGGGTCGCCGCTGAATCTGTCGTTGTAGGATTTAGGTTTGCGTTTCATATAAGGTTCCCTCAGTTCTGGAGACTCAACAGGTAGTAGTTTGTTATTTTTAACCGATCGCGCCTTTCTAATATTATGGCGCTAGGAAGATGGTTGCGGAGGGCCCAGGACACCCCCTGTGGGTTTGGTGTTGGGTTCGCAGCTCGCGATCGACCAAGGGGCTGCCTTGTCTGAATTTTCAGATTTCAATAAAATAGCTGAAAGTGAGATAGTCTTGCACAGCGGAGGAATCCGGCTCAAGATTGTTGACAAATTTTAACATTTTACAAGTCAGGAGGTATAGATTAGTGTCTGTCGAAATTATTCAAAAGCCTTCCACAGTCCGCAAGCTTGCACCGCGCTACCGCGTTCTGCTGCACAATGATGATTTCAATCCTATGGAGTACGTGGTGCAGACTTTGATGGCGACGGTACCGAGTCTGACTCAGCCACAGGCGGTAAATGTGATGATGGAAGCCCATACTAACGGGATGGGATTGGTGATTGTTTGCGCTCTCGAACACGCTGAGTTTTATGCTGAAACGCTCAATAATCACGGATTGAGCAGCAGCATTGAACCTGACGATTAGAACCTGACGGTACTGCAACGGATTCGCGTAGCCGGTTTCAGACTCATACCGTCAACTCTCATACCAAAAAGCCAAGGGTTAGGCCCTTGGCTTTTTGGTATATTTAATCCGGTAGATATGGAAATTTGAAGAGCATAGGTTTTTCGGAACGGCCGGAAGTGGTTCGGAGCTAGGTGAGCTCTCGCGCCAATTTCAACTCTCCAATCTCAAATCTTTATCAGAGGAAATTAATAACGTCCTCCGCCGCCGCCGCCTCCGCGAGCAAATTTTCCAGGGCCACCGCCGCCCCGGTTGCCGCCACCCCGGCCGCCTTCATCTTCGCGGGGCTTAGCTTTGTTAACTTTGAGGTCGCGACCCATCCACTCTGCTCCGTCGAGAGCACTAATGGCTGCATCTTCTTCTGCATCTGTGGACATTTCTACAAAACCGAAGCCGCGGGGGCGACTGGTTTCTCTGTCGGTAGGTAGATGTACTCGCTTAACGGTTCCGTATTCGGCGAAGACGGTGGTGATGTCTTCTTGGGTAACTTGGTAGGATAAGTTACCGACGTATATCGACATGAGGAATAACTCCAAAATTTAGACAGTGCGAAGATTTCAGTTTCGGAGAGTCCCCTGCCGATACAGAAGGGCAAGTTTTTAGACAATTCTGTAGCAATGAACAAAGCCTGCAACTGAATCTGATTCACACTTGGTACTTTAACATAGAATTAGAGTTTTTTGAGTAGGTTTCAGGAGTTAATTAAGTAGTTCTAATTAAAGGTAAAACTTTTAGGGTATTCAGAAACCTGGTTGATCGGTATGATGTTTTGCCTGCTGTGGAAGCAGAGAAAGTTATGCCGCCCCCTCTCACCGCAGGAAAGATACATCCACCTTGCCAAAGTTGGTACTCAAAGCTAGGTTTACGTTTTCCAGGGCTTTGACTAACCACACCACGCCTTCTCGGGTACTGCATTCGTAGTGACCGAACAAAATTGCCAGTCGCTTTTCTAGGTAGGGTTTGACTTTGCCGCAAATTAGTACGATTTTCAGCAGCAAACCTGTGGTTTGGGTCGGCCCGAGGTTTGAGATCAGGTCGATGAAGACAAAGTGGTTGGGCCGCACAGGACTCTCTACTACTAAAAAGTTCAATAACTGGCTGCAAGTTCTGATCATTAAAAATTCATTAAACTTCTGATCATCGCTGTGGGGCAGGGTATTTTGTAGTTGCTTATACAATTTTTCGTTAAAGAGACGTTTGCCGTAGCGATCGTCGGTGACAGAAGAAATCAGGTATTCGTACAAGTCGTCTTTAAAGGATCGGTAGGACCCAGTTGTGCTGGCGTTTGCCGTGAATCGGCCCGCTAGCTCTTTGTAGGTATCGGCTCCCTCTACTTTTCCGACAAAGTGCTTGAGGGCAAAGAACAGTTCCGGGTCGGTCAACAGTGTCGGGTTTTTTATCGGTTGTATAATTCTTTTGAATGAAATTGAGGTTTCCCGGCGCGCTGTTTGGGCTTTTCTCACTTGGTGAGCCACGTATTGCGAGAGGTTGACCTCAAATTGCTGCTGCTTTTGAGCTTGGATTTTTTTAATGATTTTCTGCTGTTCGTAGGTGCTGTCGTCGCTGAGGAGGCAGTGTTTGTAGAGGTAAGGGTAGCGGGGAATTAAGGTTCCGAGGGCAAGGGTAGCAGGGGTTTTGCTGTTGCTGCTATCTTCATTGTTGTGAGTTATGACTTTGGCTAAACGTTGGAGGGTGAGGTACTGTTCGCTTTCGGTAAATTGATTTGCTAATTGGGGGATGGAGGCTCGCCCCCGCGATCGATTGTATCCAAATAATATTTTGGGCGCTTCTTCAAACAAAGCGATCAATTCAGGGATGGCTGCTTGTTTGCTGGGGTAAGTTTGCCAGCGGTTGATCAGGATGTGGCAGCAGCGGTTGAGGATGTACTTGAATTCTTGTTGGGCGTGTTCTGAGGCTGCTATTTTTTCGAGTGCGTCGGCGACGGATCGATCGGGATATCCGGTACCCTGGATAAACAAAGTGCGAAAGCGGCTGATGAGTTCGGCCGGCTGCTCTCGTTGTACCAACTCCAGCCAGTGCTGGTAAAGTAGCTGTTCTTCTTCGTAACTTTGTCTGTTGTAGTCGTTCACTGTGGATTAACCCTCCGAGGCTGGGGCAGTAGCTTTCCGCGCTATTAGCTTGATGAATTGGCCCATGAAGCGCAACAATTAAGTCAACCGAGCTTCTGGCCGGATGAAGCTTAGGGGTAGAAGCTGTCAGCAGCTTAAGCCGATCGATATTTTTTGCTTAGTTAAACTATTTACCAACACCAGCATGGCATGAATTGTTGGTAATTAGCAAGGCCTTAAATACCATCGACTTTGTAAAGTATTGGTAAAGATTGTGGGTGGGTACGGGATATTTTTTTGGTGGGCCGACGATTTAGTATTAGGACGATCAAGGTCAATCCTGATCCGCAGCCTGCGGTTAGTTAAATTTGAGGTTGGGCGAGGTAGAATTAACTGTGAAAATAATTATTTGAAATGTGAGTGCTGGTTATGGTTTGTCGCGTAAGTATCGCCCAACTTGCTGAAATTTTAAATGTACCTTTGCCTGCTATGTCTAAGGGCGTTTTGACAGCTTTAGGGACAGGTATTGCCACAGATACGCGCACTCTTGAGGGGGGCGAAGTATTTTTGGCGCTGCGGGGAGACAATTTTGATGGCCATCAATTTTTGGCAAAAGCCCGTGATTTGGGGGCGATTGCGGCGATTGTCGATCGAGATTGGCAAGAGGAATTGCCTAATTTTCCGCTGTTGCGCGTTGACAACACTTTAAAAGCTTACCAGTCGATCGCCCGTTGGTGGCGTGACCAATGCAGTATACCTATAGTTGCTGTTACTGGTTCTGTAGGTAAGACTACAGTTAAAGAGTTAATTGCGACGGTTTTGTCAACGAAGGGAAATGTTCTTAAAACTCAATATAACTACAACAATGAAATTGGCGTACCAAAAACTCTGTTGGAGCTTTCACCGACCCACAATTATGCTGTAATTGAAATGGGAATGCGCGGCAGTGGAGAAATTGCGCTCCTGTCGCAAATTGCGCGTCCTACTGTTGCGGTAATTACTAATGTAGGAACCGCCCATATCGGACGCTTGGGATCGGAAGATGCGATCGCCCAAGCAAAGTGCGAACTGTTAGCCGAAATGCCTGCTGATAGCATTGCTATTCTCAATCACGATTGTGACAGATTAATCGCAACTGCAGCCGAAGTTTGGCAGGGAAAAACTTTAAGTTACGGTTTAGAAGGCGGGGATTTCTGCGGAGAATTGCTCAACAATGATACAATACTTATAGAAGGTATGGAATTGCCGCTGCCGCTGCCGGGACGACACAATGCTCTAAATTATTTGGCAGCTTTGGCGGTAGGCAAAGTTTTAGGTATTGATTGGGAAGCTTTAAAGCAAGGTTTGTCTGTGCAGTTACCGGAAGGACGGGCGCGCCGCTACGATTTGCCGCAGGATATTATGATTCTGGATGAGACTTACAATGCTGGTTTGGAGTCGATGTTGGCAGCCCTGAGACTGTTAGCAGATACTCCGGGAAAGCGCCGGATTGCGGTGTTGGGAACGATGAAGGAATTGGGCGACAGGGCGATCGACTTTCACCGACAAGTGGGAAGGGCGGCGCGAGAGTTGAATCTCGATGGTTTATTTATTTTTGCTGATTTTGAGGAAGCAGCGGCGATGGCTGCAGGTGCGGCGGGTTTGCATTTTGTGGAGATAGGAGATATTACAGCCAAGGATGGGCGGGAAGATTTAGCAAAGCGGTTGTTGGGATTTGTCGAAAAGGGCGATCGGATTTTATTTAAAGCTTCTCATTCAGTTGAGTTGAATCGAGTTGTGGAGAAGTTTAGGGCAGATTTTGTGGGGGAGTAATAGAAAAGAAATTTTTGGGATTTGAAATTATGCGATCGCTTCTAGTCGATCGCCGTCTCAAACTCACGTTTCGATCGTTGATGCGTAGGGTAAGATGCCCACCTGCACCTAAGTCCCGAAGGCTCAATATTTTGATAGCCCTCTGGCGTCGATTTCGATATCGGGATCGATCTGAATTATTGAAATTTTGGCATTTTCAACTACTGTATTTCCCATCATTGTATTGTGCATTGCCTCAAACTTAGATTCATCTTTAGCAATTCGTTCGTAGTGCAAAATTACGTGATAACGCTTTTCAATTGGCTCTCCAGAATCCGAAATTTCTACGGCGTCCCAATCTATATTTTGAGAGTCTTCGGCTTGCTGGCGGTAGCGAGATGCTAAATGTTCCAGGGCGATCGCGATCGCGTGTTCTTTCGTTTGTCCGTAAACATTCATTGTATCATTGGGGCGATCGCTCAGAGATGACGAAATCTGACAAAGATACTGCCCGTTTGATTGAGGAAAAACGTCGATCGCAATTGTACCAGTAGTGCGATCGGGATTTATTTGAGTCATGTCAACCTCGCTATTTTATGAAATAAAATTGCTAAATTGTATCTGGGTCAATATTTAATTCGCGCTGTTTTGCGGCCGGGCGATCGGCTCTTGTTGACCACGTTACATCTCTATCAAAATTGAGATGGAGGAGAACATTAGCGATACGGTTTAAGATATGCAAGGGCGAAATAGGGATAAATTCGAGGCTCTCGCGCGAGTCATCCATCCGCGTCAGTCAGCGTTCATCTGCGGTTGCTAAAAAGAGCATCAAACGCAGCCATCCCGATCGTGAATCGCCCGTTCATTCTCCTGACTGAATTTGACTCCTCACCCACTCCCGGAACAAGCGAATTAAAGCATTTTCTTTTGTAGTCCTTCTCAATTCCAAAAAGCGCAGCATCTCAACTTGCGACAAAAAAGGAAAAGTCGGAGACACATCTCTTTCTGTATATTCCTGTGCTTCCAACTGATAAATTATTAAACGATTTCCGTCGTAGCGCCAAACTTCCGGCACGCCTAAACTTGCATATAAAGAAAGTCGATCGATCGAACTGCTAGTCACGTCAATTTCCACAACTAAATCTGGCGGCGGATCTTGATTGAGATCGATTTGTTCTTTGTCCCAAACCACATTCTCATTTTGGATATAGTAGCACTGATCCGGTTCCAAACCGCGAGCCAAATCTTCGCGCCTGCAAGTTAGAGAACCCAAACTGCAAATTTCAACATTCAATTCATCACTCACACTTTCTACAAAACGTCCCAAGATTTTTTTGTACTTTTCGTGGGGTGCTAAAGGAGTCATAATTTCTAAATTTCCGCGATCGTAAGTCAGGCGAATTCCTCCCTGTTGGGTTAACTCATTCAGCAGGGATTCGTAAGTTTTCCAGCTAATGTTTTTCAGCAGAATTCCGCTAGTTTGATTCTGGATCAGGGTGGCTGTCATGGCTACCTGCCTGGGTATTAAATTATTGATTGTATATTAGCAAACATTATCTTGATTGACGGGCGATCGCTCTTTTAGAGAGACTTTTGAAGCTAGCATCTCTTTCGGAGACTAAAAAGCATTTTTTAGGAGTGTGATCGGGACGTTGGCTCTGTTGTATATCCCTAGCGGGTTCTGACAGCTCACACTCCTGTGAAAATAAAATTGGGATACTTCCATTGACCAAGGTTAAAAACTAGATTTTTCTAGTTTTTAACCTTGGTGATTGACTGCGACAAATCAATTCGTCGTAGTCAATACATTACTTCGCAGCTTGACGCTCTTTTGCCGCCTTAATCACTTCTTCAGCGATGTTATTCGGACAAGGAGCATAGTGCGAGAAGGACATTGAGAACTGTCCGCGACCAGAGGTCATAGTACGCAAATCGCTAATGTAACCAAACATTTCGCTCAACGGTACATCTGCCTTGATCCGCGCTCCTGTTTGGCTTGTTTCTTGAGATTTCATCATCCCCCGACGGCGGTTGAGGTCGCCGATCACGTCGCCCATGTAATCATCTGGAGTGAATACATCGACATTCATAATCGGTTCGAGCAACTGAGGCCCGGCTTTCGGCAGAGACTGACGATAGGCCGCTTTGGCAGCAATTTCAAAAGCCATTGCTGACGAGTCAACGGGGTGGAAACCGCCTTCTAGAAGCGTGAATTTCAAGTCTAGGCAAGGGAATCCAGCCAAGACGCCTTTGTCGATGCAGCTTTCAAAGCCTTTTTCGACTGCTGGCCAATATTCTCTCGGTACACTACCACCAGTCACTTTTGACTCAAATATGAAGCCACTTCCAGGCTCACCAGGCTCGATCACGTAGCCGATTTTGGCGAATTGACCGGAACCACCTGATTGCTTTTTGTGGGTGTAATCGTCTTCGAGGCGCTTGGTAATCGACTCGCGGTAGGCTACCTGCGGTTCGCCGACTTCTACTTCGATGCCGTGGGTGCGCTTGAGAATGTCTACTTTGATGTCGAGGTGTAACTCGCCCATCCCCTTGAGAATCATTTCGCCGCTTTCTTGATCCGTCACCATGTGGAAGGATGGGTCTTCTTGCACCATCTTGGTGAGGGCTGCTCCCATTTTTTCTTCCGCGCCTTTTTGTTTCGGTTTGACCGAAATCGAAATAACGGGATCGGGGAATACCATCGGCTCTAGGGTTGCGGGATTTTTGGGGTCGCAGATGGTGTGTCCGGTGCGGACGTTTTTCATGCCGACGATCGCCACAATGTCCCCGGCTTGGGCCGATTCAATTTCTTCGCGAGAGTTGGCGTGCATTTCCACCAAACGGCTGATGCGCTCGGTTTTACCTGTGGCGGTGTTGAGTACGGTGTCGCCCTTGGACAGAGTACCGGAGTACAAGCGTGTGAAGGTTAGAGCGCCGTAGCGATCGTCCATGATCTTAAACGCCAGTGCCCGCAATGGCCTGTTGGGATCTACGATCGCAAACTCGCCGGTTTCCTCGCCCTCAAGATCGACTTCAGGCTGCGGTGTGACTTCCATCGGGTTTGGCAGGTAGTCAACTACCGCATCGAGAACCAACTGCACGCCTTTGTTTTTAAACGATGAGCCGCAGTAGGTGGGGAAAAATGCCCGATCGCGAGTACCTTTGCGAATACAGCGCTTGAGGTCGTCGATGCTCGGCTCGTTGCCTTCAAGATATTGTTCCATCAGAGTGTCGTCTTGCTCGACGGCCAGTTCGATCAACTGTTCGCGCCAAGTTTCGACATCATTGACCATATCGGCGGGGACATCTTTAATTTCATAGTTCATCG
The DNA here is from genome assembly GCF_036701555.1 of Microcoleus sp. Pol10D4. Lineage (NCBI taxonomy): Bacteria > Bacillati > Cyanobacteriota > Cyanophyceae > Oscillatoriales > Microcoleaceae > Microcoleus > Microcoleus sp. Pol10D4. The sequence continues at coordinate 12,340 of NZ_JAUBRA010000079.1, read as the reverse complement.
GATCGCCGGAATCATCCCAGATCCAGGCTTTGCGGGTCAGCAAATCGACTACGCCGCAAAACTTTTCTTCTATGCCGATCGGCAATACCATCACCATCGGTTTAGCTGCGAGGATTTTATCAACTTGCTTGACAACGCGGTAAAAATCTGCACCAGTGCGATCGAGCTTGTTGATGTAGATGACGCGAGCGACTTTGGAATCGTTAGCGTAGCGCCAGTTGGTTTCAGATTGCGGTTCAACTCCACCCGAACCGCAGAACACACCAATGCCACCATCGAGAACCTTCAAAGAACGGTAAACCTCGATCGTAAAATCGACGTGTCCCGGAGTATCGATGATGTTGAGCTGATGCTCGTTCCAGAAGCAGGTGGTAGCAGCGGATTGAATCGTAATACCGCGCTCTTGCTCCTGTTCCATGAAGTCAGTAGTCGCCGCGCCTTCGTGAACTTCACCAATTTTGTGGATTTTACCTGTCAGTTTCAGGATTCTTTCTGTTGTGGTGGTCTTGCCAGCATCTACGTGGGCGAAGATGCCGATATTTCGATAACGAGTGAGATCTTTCATAATTACTGTTGAGATTAAATGCGACGAACCGTCGGCGACCACCTGCAAGCGTGACAAGCGAGGAATCAATGTTGCCTGGTAAGGCCAGTACAGGCCGGATTTCCTTTTCCCTGTTTCTGGCAGGACTATCTTAATTTTGACACTTCTCCGTCATTCCTGCGAAGGATTCTTGGTGCGATCAGTACGGGAATCCTTACAACTCATAAAAATACCCCTGACAGAGCAAGCTTTATAGCAAATCGGCACCTGATATTTAATAGACCTCTTGCAAAAAAAATATATGTTATAATTAAAGGTTTTGAGTTTTAGACCCCAGAGCTAACTCATAATTGTAAAGTGCTGATATAACCTGCAATCTGCTTCACTTAAGCCAAACCCTTTATTATAGCATAAAATTATTTTGCAAGAGGTCTAATTAAGCTGCGTCCGAAACTATCTAAGTCAAAATCGACCCGCTCATCATCCGCTGATATCTCCGTTCCAATTCATCCCGCACCACAGGCCAGAGATTCAAAGTTTCATCATTTTCAATAACCATTTGAGCCGCGGCCCTCGCCAACTCCAAAACCTCCTGATCCTCCACCAAACTGGCCAAAGCAAAATCCGGCAAACCAGACTGCCGAGTTCCCAAAACCTGACCAGGCCCGCGCAATCTCATGTCCATTTCCGCAATAAAAAAACCATCTTGAGATTGTTCTAAAACCTTCATTCTCTGCATAGCTTCCGCAGTCTTGGAACCGGGCATTAACAAACAATAAGATCGATCGCGCCCCCGACCAACTCGACCCCGCAACTGGTGCAATTGCGACAGTCCAAACCGCTCCGAATTTTCAATCAGCATTACCGTTGCATTCGGCACGTCTACTCCCACTTCCACGACAGTAGTAGATACTAAAATATCAGTTTCTTTGTCTCGAAACTTACTAATTGCCTCATCTTTGTCGGCACTGCTCATCCTGCCGTGGAGTAAACCCACCTTAAACTCAGGAAATACACTTTTTTCAAGTTTCTCTTTTTCCTCAATTGCCGATCGCACATCCAACTTTTCCGACTCCTCCACCAGCGGCAGCACCACATAAACTTGACGCCCGCTAGCCACTTCCCGCCGAATCAAATCATAAGCTTGAATGCGTTCTTTGGCAGAAAGTACAGTGGTTTGAATCGCCTGCCTACCGGGGGGGAGTTCATCAATTTGACTCACATCTAAATCCCCGTGCAGCGTCAGCGCCAGCGTCCGGGGAATGGGAGTTGCCGTCATCGTCAAAACATGGGGAGCTTCGCCTTTTTGCTGCAATTTAGCGCGCTGCTGTACACCGAATCTGTGCTGTTCGTCAATTACCGCCAAACCCAATTTATGGAAATTCACCGTATCTTGAATCAGCGCGTGAGTTCCCACTAAAACGGGCAATTCTCCGGTTTCTAACTGGTTGTGAATTTCTCGGCGCTTTGCTACTTTTGTAGAACCAGTTAACAGTTCAACAGACAAGTGCATCAAATTAAACCAACCTACCAATTTGCGGTAATGCTGTTCTGCTAAAACTTCTGTCGGCGCCATTAATGCGGCTTGATAGCCGGATTGAATTGCTGCTAGCATTGCCACAACGGCGACTACGGTTTTGCCAGCGCCGACATCGCCTTGCACTAATCTATTCATCGGTTGCGATGAAGCTAAATCGTTGAGGATGTCATTAATTACTCTTTCCTGAGCATTCGTCAACGCAAAAGGCAATATTTCATAAAAATGTTCGATCAATTTGCCACTAGGAATGATGACAGCACTAGCTTGAGCTTTCCTTTGGGTTTGGCGGCGCTTTAAAAGTCCTAATTGCAGGTAGAAAAATTCGTCAAAAACTAAGCGGCGGCGGGCGGCGGCCAAACAATCTCGATCGAGCGGAAAGTGAATATTAGTCACGGCATCGGCTAAACCCATTAAACCGTAACGCTCGCGCAAATCCTCCGGTAGCGATTCTGGCAACATTTTCGCCGCTGGCATTGCAGCCAAAATCGATCGCCTCACCGAACCAGCATCCACCCCCTCCGTCAGCGGATAAACTGGTATCAGGCGGCCGACTTTCATTGATTCGATCGCACCGCCGGAGTCATCTAATACTTCTAGCTCAGGATTTTCTAAAGTAATTCCATATTTACCCTGCTTCACCAACCCGGAAGCTGCTAGTACCGCACCTGTACAATACTCGCGCTTTTTGAATTCTTGCCAGCCGCGATTGCTGTAGCGAGGGCCTGCAAAAAAACGACTAATTTTTATTTCTCCGGTGCGGTCTTTTAAAATTACTTCTAATATGGTTAACTTCTTATTCTTCGGACTAGAAAAGCAATTGCAGCGCTTTACTTCGGCTATCAAAGTGACAGTTTCCCCGGCTACTAACTCGCGAATTTGTACTTGCTTTGCATAGTCGATGTGGTTGCGGGGATAGTAGTAAAGCAAGTCGTATACAGTGTATAAACCCAGTTTTACTAAGCGGTTGCCGTTGGCGGGGCCGATGCCGGTGACGCGGGTTAACTGTTGGTCGAGAGTCAGGCTTGGTGGTGGGGGTGCTGTACTCAGGGGTGCAGTTCGGGGAACGGAAAGTGCTGGGGCGGTTGGTTCAGAAGCGTTAGCGTTTGGGGGTCTGACTTGTGCTACTTGTTCTTGCTGGTGGCGAGTTTCTTGTTCCCAAACTTGCTCCATTTGCCTCAGAAAACTGACCGTAATGGCGATCGAATGCTGGCGCTGTTCGAGATCCTTCTGAGGGTAGATGTCAAATTCAGCGGCTAGTTGTCTAGCTCGATCGCGCGAAGAAGCCGCCACAGAAGCTGCCAACTGTCTCAAACTCAGGCCGAGAAACTCACTGAAGCGGTATTGACTGCCTTGGATGTCGTTAAATCCGCGATCGGCTTCTACTGAAAGAGCTTTTTGCAATCGCTGCCATTCTGGTTGATTATTAGTCATCAGTCATTAGTTATTAGTCATTAGTTATTAGTCATTAGTCATTAGTCATTAGTCATTAGTCATTAGTTATTAATCATAGCTCAAGAATTCCACACAACTGACAACTGACAACTGTCAACTGACAACTGTCAACTGACAACTGTCAACTGACAACAGACAACTGTCAACTGACAACTGACTAATCTTCAAACCAACTCGATCGCCAAGCCGACTCAGCCTCCACCACAGCGAGTTCCCGCTGCTTTTTCTGGTAATCGCGGCCCAGCGAGTTCAACTTTACAGACAGGTTACGAATTTGCTGGCGCCAAGCCGACGTTTCCGCATCGGCAAACTCTATTTCCGACAGCCGCAGTTTAATCGCTGTAATGTGCAGCGCCCTACTACCCAAGGTTTCTGCCAATTTTCGCGATGCTGATGAGGCATCAGTTTCAATGATTAAGTTTAATAAGTTAGGCGGGCCGGCAACACTATCGCCGGAGGATTCAGCTTGAGAAGCAGCTTCTAGAACCGGTTCTGGCAATTGACTCGGCAAGATTCCCGACTGTTGCAGTAAGCGGTTGGTGTCGCGAGAAAGCAGCTTGAGTATATGGACGATCGACTTTTCAATACTATTTTGCCAGCGTGCCAAACTTTCTGGGGAATTGGCACTTGGCAATTGATAATTTGCCAATGAAAATAGATAGTTAATGGCGGAAACTGGGGTTTTTTCCTTTTCGTCTTCTTCCTTGTCGTCTGATTCGTCTTCCTCTTCTTCCTCTTCTTCTTCTTCTTCATCGAAGTCGTCTTCGTCTTCTTCTTCCTCTTCCTCTTCCTCTTCCTCTATTTCTTCATCTGCTACTGATTCAGTCACCAGCGATCGCAATTTTTCCTCCGACGCCGCAGCCAAAGCCTTTACAGACTGCTGCATTTTTTGTCGCCCCTCGAAGGACAAGTTGAGAAACGACTCCGGTACTGCTTGAGTGCAAAGGTGATAGCAAGCCAAAGTTAACTGCTGTCGCACCGCTTGTCCCAACGCAGTTAAATAACCTTCGTAGGTACTGCGAAACTCCAAATTCAAGGCTGCTAAAGCCTCTTCGAGTCCTGCCAAATCTTGCTCTATTCTCTCTTTTGGTCGCACCATATCTCTCGTATAAAATTAAAATAGGACTTATATCATTTCCGGTTACACCGGAATGATGTTGACTGTTGACGGTTGACTGTTGACGCCGTGAACCGTGAACCGTGAACTCTAATTTATTATTCCGATGCTAACGGATTTGATATTATGCAAGTTTTCCATCTTTACGCTGTCTGTAGTAGTAAGGTTTGCAGTGCCCACACTACAAATATAGTCTGTCCATAAGTCCTATAAAAATTAAAAATTAAAAATGCAAAAAATCAATTTTTACATTTTTAATTTTTAATTCTAAATCTTAATTTGGGATTATTGAGCACCCATTTGGGCTGCCACTTCATCGGCAAAGTTAGCTTCTACCTTTTCAATGCCTTCGCCCAAGACAAAACGCACGAATCGGCGCACTTGGACATTTTCTCCAATTTGGGCGATCGTTTGTTTTACCAACTCTTCTACCGAGATATTCTGATCTTTAATAAAAGGCTGATCCATCAAAGATAACTCTTTCATGCGCTTCTCAATCCGCCCTAGAACAATCTTTTCTTTGATGTTTTCCGGCTTATTGCCCAAGTCATCCTTGCCCATTTCAATTGCCTTTTCTCTTTCGACAACTTCGGCGGGGATATCTTCAACTTTCACGTATTCCACATTCGGGCAAGCTGCAATTTGCATCGCAATATTCCGCACCAAAGTTTGGAATTCTTCGCGACGTGCCACAAAATCTGTTTCGCAGTTAACTTCCACCAGCACTCCCACGCGGCCGCCGGTGTGGATGTAGCTGCCTACAAGCCCTTCGGAGGCAACTCGTCCACCTTTTTTACCTGCCGAAGCCAGACCTTTTTTCCGCAGCCACTCAATGGATGTTTCCATATTGCCTTCGTTTTCCACGAGGGCTTTTTTGCAGTCCATCATGCCCGCGCCAGTTTTTTCGCGCAGTTCTTTAACAAGTTTTGCAGATATGTCCGCCATCTTCTTTAAGTTCCCAATCAAAATTAGTTATTAGTCATTAGTCATCAGTCATTAGTCATCAGCCGTTAGTCATTAATTTTAATGTTAATGATTAGACCAGAGTGAAGAAATATTCAGTCGATATTAGTACCGGCTTGGTACGTGTAGCGCCCGAATTCATTCTAGCGCTGACACAATGAATGCTTTTGCCAGAACTCTACTAATGACTTAGACTCCTGCCATGTACAATTAAAAATTAAAAATATCCAACTAAAAATAGTAATAATTATTTTTAATTTTCAATCTTTAATTTTTAATTTCCTGGTGTCAGATTCCGAGGGCAATACTAGCTCTCGGTTTCTTCGCCCTCGGCCTCAGCAGCTTCGTCGGGATCTACATAATCGGGGTCATCCAATTCTTCGATTTCGACATCATATTCAGCGCCTTCGTAACCACCTTCGTAGTCGTAGTCTTCCTCAGAGTCGCCGCCCTGCTGACCGTGACGACCTTCGTAGATGGCATCAGCTAACTTGCCGACAATCAGCTTGATCGATCGAATAGCATCGTCATTCGCTGGAATCGCAATGTCAACCAAATCCGGGTCGCAGTTGGTATCCAACAGAGAGACGATCGGAATTCCCAACTTTTGGCATTCCAACACCGCATTATACTCGCGGCGTTGGTCTACCAGCACCACTCCGTCGGGAATCTTCCGCATAGATTTAATCCCGCCCAGGTATTTCTGGAGTTTTGCCATTTCTCGGCGCAGTACAGAAGCTTCTTTTTTCGGCAGCAAATCCAGGGCGCCGATTTCTTCGCGACGCTCCAAATCCTTGAGGCGCTCCACGCGGGACTTAATCGTCGTCCAGTTGGTGAGCATTCCCCCCAGCCAGCGCTGGTTGACGTAATAAGCACCGCAGCGTTGAGCTTCTTGGGCTACAATCCCGGCAGCTTGGCGCTTTGTACCCACGAACAAAAACTTTTTGCCTTTTTCTGAGGCAACTCTCATGTACTCGTAGGCGTCTTCCATAAGCTGAGCGGTTTGCACGAGGTCGATGATGTGAACCCCGTTGCGCTCTGTAAAAATGTATGGAGACATTTTTGGGTTCCACCGACGGGTTTGGTGTCCGAAGTGAACCCCTGACTCTAACATTTGAGCCAAACTGACTACTGGCATTGTATTTTTAACTCCTAATTCGGGTTAATCCTCCACCCGGTCGTATTTCTGAAGGTTTGCGCCCTAGAAACACCCGAAAACCCGGATGTGCGAATTTAAACAACTTTTCTAGTTTATCACAGCGCGCGCTACTTTTTCTGACAATCTCATATCCGTAAGGTTGGCTTCTCACATCCTGGTGAGATTTAGGGCGCGGGTTGGGTGCGGGGTACGCACGCTGCGGTTAAAGTTACTTGCAAGCACTTCTTAAAAACAAAAAATCCTGGTGGGAGGTTGCGAAAGCCTTTGTTCGCTTGTGAGACAATGACGTTGTTAGTGCGCCTCTTGTGCCTTCTAACTTCGATCGAGCTGGTATCCATTTTTTTCGATCGGCAATTCAGTCAGCTTTAGTAGCCTGCCCTCTCGATCCGCAAAAATCCCAAAGCTAAAAACGTCATGCCCATACCCATTCTCGTTCTGCTTGAAGTTCTAATTGTCATCGCACTTTCGAGACTTGTAGGTTTAGGATTCCGAGCGATAAAACAACCTCAAGTCATTGGAGAAATTGTTGCAGGAATTATGCTTGGGCCTTCTCTATTTGGCTTAGTTGCACCAGATTTAGCAACAGCACTTTTTCCAGCCGAAGCCGTTCCCTTCCTAAACGTGTTGTCTGAGGTGGGGCTAATATTTTTCATGTTCTTGATTGGTTTGGAACTGAATCCCAAGTACCTCAAAAGCAATTTAGATATAGCGATTTTAACTTCCCACGTCAGCATTCTAGTGCCGTTTTCCCTGGGAAGCTTGCTAGCGCTGCTGCTGTATCCCATCGTTTCAAATAATAGCGTTTCCTTTACCGCCTTTGCTTTGTTTTTGGGCGCGGCGATGTCAATTACGGCGTTTCCGGTGCTGGCAAGAATTATTACAGAACACAACTTGCAGAATACAAAATTGGGGACGCTGGCCCTAACTTGCGCTGCGGTAGATGACGTAACGGCGTGGTGTTTGTTAGCAGTGGCGATCGCAGTTACTCGTACTAATTCGATGATCGGTGCTTTGCCGACAATTATTGAGTCTTTAATTTACATCGGTTTCATGCTGACTGTAGTCCGCTGGTTCTTGCAGCGGCTTTCCAAACACTACAACCGCACTGGCAGATTAACACAGTTAGTGCTCTCCGGCATTTACATGGGAGTTTTAGCTTCTGCCTTAATTACTGAATTGATCGGCATTCATTTAATTTTCGGTGCATTTTTGCTGGGTGCTGCCATGCCGAAAAATGCGGGATTAACCAGAGAATTAGCTGAAAAAACCGAAGACTTTGTACTAATATTTCTGCTGCCCATATTTTTTGCTTATAGCGGATTGCGGACTCAAATCGGCTTGCTTAACAGCCCCGAATTGTGGCTGCTGTGCGCCGCTGTTTTGGGAGTGGCAATTATCGGCAAGTACGTCGGCACTTACGTTGCGGCTAGAGTCTGTGGCATCAGCAACCGCGAAGCTTCAGCCCTCGGATGGCTGATGAATACTCGCGGTTTGACTGAACTAATTGTGCTGAATATAGGTCTTTCCTTGGGCGTAGTTTCGCCGCTGCTATTTACGATGTTAGTCATCATGGCTTTAGTGACAACTTTTATGACTTCGCCTCTGTTGGAGTGGACTTATCCAAAACGGTTAATTAGATTAGATATTTCCGAAGTTAACTCTGAGGATTCAGAATTAGAACATTTAGAAATGGCTGACAGCAGCGAAGAAACTGCGAATAAATTACTGCCAACTTATCGAATTTTAGTACCGGTTGCCAATCCCAGCACGCAGAAAGGTTTACTGCGACTAGCGGTAGCGCTGGCGCAGCCTGCTGCTGGTATGGGTGGTGAGGATTTACAGTCGGCGGCGGTTCATCCTCTGAGTTTGATAGAATTAAATGATGACTATGCCTTTGAAAGTACGCCTGCGGAAGCCGATCGCATTATTCAAGAACGTCGCTCGAAATTATCAGAATTGATTGAGAGTTTGGAACTGCCGGAGGCGAGAAAATTCGTACATCCCATCATTCGGGTTACTAATGATGTAGCCAGGGAGACGGCACAAATTGCGGAAATAGATCGCGCGGATTTGATTTTAGTAGGGTGGCACAGACCTACTTTTAGCAGCAACCGTTTGGGAGGACGTGTCGGCCAAATTCTCAGCAACGCTAAGGTGGATGTAGCAATTTTTGTTGACAGAGGTCGGGAAAGGTTGAATAACTTGTTAGTACCTTACGCGGCAAACATTCATGATGATTTGGGGTTAGAGTTGGCGCTGAGACTGTTAGTTAATAGCGAGGAACGCCGTTTGACGGTGCTGCGGGTGGCGGTTGACGGGGAAGCTGAAAACGAGCTGAGTTACGATTTTCAGCGAGTGATGGAGCAGTTACCGGTTGAGGTACGATCGCGAATTGAAACTCCGATTGTGGAGGCTGCTGAGCCAATTCAAGCAGTGGTGGCGGCTTCTGCTAATGCTGATTTGACTATTGCAGGTACGAGTCGGGAGTGGGGAATTGAGCGCCAAACTTTGGGACAGTATACTGATGAATTGGCTGTGCAGTGTCATTCTTCGCTGCTGATTGCGCGGTGCTACGTTAAAGTGCGATCGCACTTGGCATCGGTACTTCCTCAAATGTAGTCAGTTGACTGTTGACTGTTGGTTATTTGTGAGTTAATACCAATGCCCGCTGCCCAATTCCTAATGCCCAATGCCCAATTCCCAATTCCCAATTATTAATTACCAAGATTATGAATCATTTAAGCCTCAAATCGTTGGCATTTTACGGCATTACGATCGGCTCAGTTGCACTGCTGTTTAAAGTAGTAACTGCTTATGGGGAAACAAATTTAAAGGCGGCCCCGGCAATTGCGGGAAATTATCGCTTCGATCCTCAAAGTTTGCCCGAATGTCTGAAATCTGATGTTTTGGTATTGACAATCGAGCAATCGGGTGTTTATTTGAGCGGTAATTTGCGATCGGGCAGCAGGGAGGGCAGGGAAAAAACAGCCGAAGAGAAACCTTCTCTATTTGGTAAGTGGGAAACTCAAGGATTGAACTTGTCGGGTGCGGTTCCTAATTTAGCGGGTTGCAGCGACTCCACAGCAACCGGTCAAAACAGTTCTGTTAAAATGCGCGGAATTGTGGAGCAAGAAACCCTCAAGGGAAAAATTAGTCTAACTGATAAGGCGGCGGCTACTGATTTTACGGCTCAAAGAGAAGCGGCGGTGCAACCCCAGAAGAATGAACATTGATTGATTCCCAGAGAAAATAAGAAAGGGGAAATGGGTAATTCTTTGTCGCTTTCTGACTCTTCCCTTCACCCTTGGCGAAGCAAGGAATCACAAAGCGGCGGCGGGGGTGGGGGAGTGGGCGATCGAACTCCGGCCGCCGGAGCTCGCCTGTGACGGTCGGTTGCTGCTAAATTAGAAAATATACGTAAAAGTAAATGATAAAAATAAAGTATCCCAGAGAAGTTCTTGGTTGAGAATTTGTCTTGCTCAAGACCCCCCGTGCCCGTATAGTTTGTTTGGAATGGATGTTGCCGTGATATTAATGCCGTCAGAAACTTCGCTTACCCAGTCAAACCCATTAATTTTAGACAGTTTGCCAGACTTGTCGCCCTCCGATGGGGGATGTTCCCGCCGAGCCAGATTGCAAATTGACTTGATGTTGCTGGCGATCGAAGCCTTGTATCTCGGAGGTGCGGAAGAAATGCTGGCAGTGTCAAAGGACCTGGAATTGGAATCAATTATCAAAAATCGGGTTGCCCTTTGGCTGATGCGTAATACTAACCCGCTGAGACGCTACACCCAGCGCCGCTCCCTTACCATTGTGGAGGCAAAAGCGCTGGTGGCGATCGCCTGTAATATGGCGCGTAAGTTAACCGCCACAATTCGGCAGTTGCTGCTAGACTCGCAGCAGTTGCGTTCGAGAAATATCCCCCTTAACCAGAACCAGCCGCTGGCCGAGTATTTAGAACGCTTTCGAGCTCACTTTCGATCGCGCATGAACCCCAAGCGATCGCTAGTTGCAGCTTACGATTCCGACGACAAGCTCAACGAACTAGCTTTGAACTTGTTGAGCAAACTGCTATTTTGTACAGGCACAGCCGGAATGCAGCGCTTCTGGGTTAGCCTGTTTGATGGAGAAGTTGAATAAAAGATGACTATTAGGCGTCAGTACAGTCTGCCAAATTGCACCCTGGTTCTAGAAGGGTTGAGCGATGGATCGGCAGCCAGCCAGTTAGATATAAGGCCGGTGCTTTCCATACTAATGAGCGCTGAATGCTATGTGAACGGTCTCGGCGAGCCTCTAAGCGGGGGACGAGACTTTTTTGAAAGCTTGGTGAGGGCCGTCAGCAGCTACGCTCAAGAATTTATGAGCGGAGTGCATTATCCCGATCGCTACGGCCCGAATGTGGGTATGGTGCAGTTACACAGAATTGACGGGAATTTGCACCGATTGACCGTTCTACCCGCCTCCACAGGCAGCGCCACCCAAATCGATCAAAAAACAGAACTGTCGGCAAAAGTTGATTTGACGACGGTACAGCTATTTGACTTGGTAGAGGCGATCGATCAGTTTTTTGCGGACACGCAGACGCTGCCGGAATTGTCGCTGCAATTAACCCCAATTTCCAGGCGTTATATCAAGTCAGCCGAACCTTTGGCGAAGCGGAGTTTGCCTGCTGTAGTGGGGGTGTCGAGTTTGGCTTTGGCTGCGATGGCGTTTTTCTTGGTGCCGGTACCAGAAGTCCAGCGCCCGAGAGATCCGGTGCCGCAGCCCAATCCAGCGGGCCAGAATCAGGGGACACCGAATCCGGGCGGATCGGGTTCGCCTAATCCCAATCCCACGCCCCCTGCTGACGGTTTGCTGCCTGGGACTCAAACTCCGAACGCTGAATCGCTTTCGCCGACTCCGATCCCCGCGCCGCAGTCGGACGATTCACCTAGCGCCACACCGCAGTCGAACACTTCGCCGGAAAGCACGCCCAGTCCTGTTGCTGAAGGTTTGGCAAGCCCAGAGGTGGCAGCCGTGCCAATTACCGATCCAGGGGAAATTGACCTGTTGAGAGGCAAACTTTCCCAGCAAATTGACGGAGTTGTGAAGGATCAGCCTCCGGTTGATGCGGAGTTGCTTTATCGGGTGAGTGTGGCCCAAGACGGGGCGATTGTCGGTTACAGGCCGGAAAATTCGGCAGCAGTCGATCGATCCGAAACACCGTTGTCGGACTTGCTTTACAAGCCTGTTGGCACCAGGCCACCTGCGGAACCGCTGGCTGATTTCCGCGTAGTTTTGGCACCAGACGGCACTGTTCAAGTCACTCCTTGGTAATGGTTGACTGTTGACTGTTAACGGTTGACTGTTGACTGTTAACGGTTGACTGTTGACTGTTGAGTGATACCAAATCCCGCTTAAATGCTGCCTCATACCATGTCCGATCGCGCATAATACAATTGCCGGGGCGGGTTTTTGAGATTGTCGGTTTTTAGCAAATATTGTTGGTGAACCCGCCCCTTGTATCTTAAAAGAGTCAGGCGCTCAAACCGTAGACCGCAGGCTATAGAACCGCAGGCACGGTTG
>NZ_JAUBRA010000078.1:7369-29539 GCF_036701555.1 Microcoleus sp. Pol10D4 | reverse complement strand
TCTTTTAACCATTCGTATTCTTTTTTGAGTGCAGGGAGCAAGCCTTGTATGTATGCCCTAGATAGTCCTTTGCCAGTATTCTTGTAAGTTTCTTGACATAGATTCAAAGCATAGTTCCAGAACCATCTCGCACAGCCAAAAGACTTTGCAAGCAAGACATCTTGCTCATCTGTGGGATAAATTCTGTACTTGTAAGCTTTATACATTTATCAAGGTTGCAGAATACCGATAAAATTATCATAGCGCACAAAAAGGATATTGATTCGCTCTCGCTCAATTTATTGTCGGGCTGCGTTTTCATCCCGACGCTCACCTTCGGTAGAGCGCAAGACTTCCCATTCGCATTAGTTAAATCTTAACCTAACGCGGTAATTCTGTGGGAGGCGATCGTCCGAACAACGTCCGAAGCAAGCAGTCCCAGGAAACAAGGAAAAATTCTCCTCCTCCGACACTCAAAAACTGCGCCACTGCGCCACTGCGCCACTGCCCCACTCCTCCCCGGAGGCACCATTTGTGTTGCAAGTTGTAACAAATGATTCCCAAAAGTGCCAATTTGTCTCAAATTGGTGAAAGCTCGTGCCCGCGAAAAGGAGTTTTGCGAATATGTCTTTAACAGATACCCAAGTCTACGTAGCGCTCGTAATTGCTTTGATTCCCGGAATCTTGGCTTTCCGGCTGTCAACTGAACTGTACAAATAGTTTCCAGACACCAGTTGCGAACCGCAAAACGCCTGCCTGAACAGTTAAATCTCTCGCATTACAGATACAGACAATTGCTGCCCCAGTGCAGTAGATTGTTTGTGTTCCGCAAGACGAGACTGCAAGGGCAGGCATTTTTATGGGAAAATTCCGTCTTCAGGCGTCACCTTTGTCTCAACAATTTTGGCTGTCAGCACCCTGACAAACAGCGGCGAGTGTGCGTTAAGCTCAGAATTTGCTCTTGTGAACTCTAAAACGTCAGTCTCAGGTATTTGAAAAAAAATTATGCAAGCGATTCAACCCACCGTTACCCCACTGCGTCCTGTAAAAAACTCCCCTCGGGTTACTCCTCGTCGCAGCAGCAGCCGCCAGCGTTCCTACCCTCACCAAACCCTCGCGGCAGAAACAGGCGTCAAGTTGGCAGTCAACATGGTACTTTCAGTCTGTGCCACTTCTGCTTTGCTTCAGCTTTGGCCTCACTACCGGGCGGTGCAAGAAAAATTGCACGAAATCCAAGCTGAAGTCAATCTTACCCAAGGGCGAGTAAATCAGTCGCGATCAAACTTTAACCGCTACTTTGACCCTAGTCTTACTAAAACTGTGATGCAAGAGCAAAGCAACCAAGCAGATCCGCAGCAGCGTCCGGTGATTTTGCAAGAAGCCGAGGTACCCGAAGCTGAGGAATCAACCCCCCAACCTTAAGGGAAGAGGAGTTTTGGGTTTGGATATCACGTCCAGTGTGCATCATTCTTTTATGTCATTGCTTCGCACAGCGAAGAATGACAGATGAATCTGTCGGACGTGATATCACTTTTGACTTAAAGAGTTTTTAGGATCATTGTTGTCTGTTCTTGCGAAGGAAACACAGAGACAGACAAAACCTGTGTATGAGGCCCTGTTGCAAGATCAAAACTTCAAACTCCGGCTTATACTGACTTTGCCAGCACGGTTTTTTCTTTAAGTAGTTGCAGTGCAGCTTGATATTGCAAGTCTGCTGCGGTGCCTATCTGATCGCGGGCGATGGGTTCCAAAGGCACTACGCGATCGGGCGCAATCCCCAGCTTGTTAATATCTTTATGGTTAGGCGTCTCGTACTTAGCAACAGTCACGGCCAACCCGGAACCGTCAGACAAATCAAACAGCGACTGAATTAGTCCTTTGCCAAAAGTCTTTTCTCCTACCAGTTGAGCTCTGCCGTTATCTTGCAGCGCACCCGCCAAAATTTCGCTAGCACTGGCAGTTCCCTTGTTCACCAAAACAATCAGTGGATCGTTAGTTAGGGCTTGTCCAGAGGCTTCAAAACTGCCGAGAATGCCTTGTCTGTTCACCGTGTAGACGATCGTCCCGGAATCGAGCCACAGGCGGGCAATTTCAATCCCTGCTTGCAACAGTCCGCCCGGGTTGTTCCGCAGGTCGAGAATGTAGGCGGCGGCTCCTTGTTTTTCCAAGCGGTCGATCGCGTGAGCGACTTCCTCAGTGGCGTTAGCGCTGAATTGACTTAAGCGAATGTAGCCCACCGGCAAATTTTCCGAGGCCGACTGCAATTCGGCGTAAACCGGATTCAGAGCAATGCGATCGCGCACTAGCTCAATGTCCTCAGCAGCGTCCCTTCCCTCGCGCCCCAAGGTCAAGGTAACGGGAGTGCCGATGCGGCCGCGCATTCGAGTTGCTGCTTCGTCTAGGCTCAATTCTGAGGTAGGAGTGCCGTCAATTTTCAGAATGCGATCGAGGGGTTGGATGCCAGCTTTATCCGCCGGTGAGCCGGCCAAAGGAGCCACCACTGTCAGGGTATTTGTCTGGGGGTCGATCGCAATTTGCAGCCCCACACCCGTCAATTCTCCCGAAGTGTTGACCTGCAAACTGCGGTACTGTTCGGGTTTCAGCAGTCGAGTGAACGGGTCATCGAGATTCGCCAGCATCCCCTGAATCGCCGTGTAAGTCTGCTGTCTATCGTTAAGCGGTTGCTTGACAGCTTTTTGGCGAATCGACCACCAGTTTTGAGAGTTGAAGCTGTCATCCACATAAGAGCGATTGACAATTCGCCAAGCTTCGCTCAATAGCTGCTGTTCTTGAGTTAGGGCCGCCGCAGGCTGCGCCCACCCACCTAGAACTAGGACGACTTGGAGGCAAAGTAAAATAGCAATCTGGAAAACTCGTCTGTGCATGATTTTTCTGTAAAATACCAGTAAGTATTACATTTTATGTATTTTACGTTTGTACGCTTTTAAGCTTTTGTGCATTTAACTCTCCCCAAGGGATTCGGCATTCGTCAAACGTCCGCCGCGAACAAAAAATTAGTTAAATGTAACATTTAATCGCAAAATGAGTGAAGTTTTCTCATAAATATTAAAATTTACGCCCCAGGGACCCGGTGGCCGGCTCGGACTTGGGTCTGTAGCTCTGCTCTTGGCTGTATGCCAGCTTGGGGCGGATGTTAAGCTTGCAGAAAATGGTATTTGAGACTCAGCCAAAGCATCGCTCGCGTGAAATTTGCACAGCAATTATGTTACATTTTTTATCACAGTCTGGAATTTGATCGGGCAACGCCAGCGAGTAGGGACAAGCCACCGCTTAGTTTCCCAGGGCTTGCAGGCGATCGCACAAGAGAATTCCTTTCGTCAGCTCCAAATTTAAAAAATAGCCTCAGGCATTTGCTAGTAAAAGCAAGCTGCTCGGCGCGGGGCGACAAAAAACCTTGTGGCTGCTGCCCTGAACCTCAACCACAGCAATATTCTTTTAGGAATTCTGGCTCCATGTTTTCTAAACAAATCACCGACTCAAAAACCTACCAGTGGTTTGAGGAACGCCTGGAAATTCAGGCGCTCGCCGATGACATCACTACAAAGTATGTACCCCCGCACGTCAATATTTTCTACTGCTTGGGCGGAATTACTTTAGTTTGCTTTCTGATCCAGTTTGCCACCGGCTTCGCCATGACTTTCTATTACCGTCCCACGGTAGCAGAAGCTTTTTCTTCAGTGCAATACCTGATGAATGAAGTCAACTTCGGCTGGCTGATCCGCTCCATCCACCGCTGGTCTGCCAGCATGATGGTACTGATGATGATTTTGCACACCTTCCGGGTTTACCTGACCGGCGGCTTCAAAAAGCCCCGCGAGTTAACCTGGGTGACAGGAGTAATCTTGGCAGTCATCACTGTTTCTTTCGGCGTGACCGGCTATTCGCTGCCTTGGGATCAAATCGGTTACTGGGCCGTTAAAATCGTTTCGGGCGTCCCCGAAGCCATCCCGTTTGTCGGCTCTTTGATGGTTGAACTGCTGCGCGGCGGTGTCAGCGTCGGTCAAGGCACTTTGACTCGCTACTACAGCTTGCACACTTTTGTGTTGCCTTGGCTGATTGTAGTCTTCATGCTGGCTCACTTCTTGATGATTCGCAAGCAAGGTATCTCTGGCCCGTTGTAAGTTTTGAGTTGTGGGGGCGGTATTTTTTTTGCCCCCCGCTGCATTTTGAGTTGAAAATTCAGAATTCATCGCTCATGATATTTATTTACGGCTAATACTTCCTGCGATCGCACCGCTGATTCAGACTAACGAATACAGCGGAATGGCAGCCCCGGGTAAAACTAAAAGGAGAACACTCTTACTATGTCTATTCTCAAAAAACCTGATTTGAGCGATCCCGCGCTCCGCGCTAAGCTCGCTAAGGGCATGGGTCATAATTATTACGGCGAACCAGCTTGGCCTAATGACTTGCTCTACGTTTTCCCTATAGTCATCATGGGAACGATTTCTCTGTGCGTGGGTTTGGCTGTACTCGACCCGGCTTTGGTTGGGGAACCTGCTAATCCTTTTGCTACTCCGCTGGAAATTCTGCCGGAATGGTATTTGTGGCCTGTGTTCCAACTTTTGCGCGTTTTGCCTAACAAATTGTTGGGTATTGCTTGCATGGCTGGTGTTCCCGTTGGCTTGATTTTGATTCCGTTCATTGAGAGCGTTAACAAGTTTCAAAATCCGTTCCGCCGCCCTGTTGCTACTACTGTTTTCCTGTTGGGAACTGCGGTAACTCTGTGGTTGGGTATTGGTGCTATTTTCCCGATCGACAAATCTTTCACACTGGGTCTTTTCTAAGATTTAAGTTTGCTTGATTTTGACGCCTGCGGGTTTCCTGTAAAGTGCTTTGGTACTGGTGGGAAACTTTAGCGGGCGTCATTTTATTTTAGATTGAAGAATTGAAGAATTGAAGAATTGGAGATTGGGGATTTCATTTCATTTTATTTTAGATTTTAGATTTTAGGTTGAAGAATTGGGTATTGCATTTTATTTTAGATTTTAGATTTTAGATTGAAGAATTGGGTATTGGGAATTTCAATTGATTGAAGAATTGAAGAATTGGGAATTTGGGATTTTTAGCTCTATTATTTAATAATAATCCGTAATTAATAATCTGATTTTCATCAATTAAATTCAGAAGCCTAAAATATTATATCTAAATATAAACACAAACAAAACCCTAATATTTTGTCGGGGCGAGTTCCTGTAAATATCTATGGTTAGGTGCGGCTCCAGAGATTGGCGCTCATACTTTAGATGCAGAAAGTAGATCTACTTACCAGCAATCGTTAAAAATTCCACTCAATCTCCGGGACAAGGCTAGACTTGGGCGCAGACATATTCAGTAAAACTATATCTATATTGCCACTGGGTTTACAAATAAAGATGGCTATAGTTATACTTACTGATTTTAGCATTTAAGTGGGATTCAATACCCGCTCAATTGCCGCTCAATACCCTCTTGCTGCTAACTGCAAAGCGCGTTATGGCGAAGGATTCTCGGAGGAATTATGATGGACCTAAATTTAGATACTATTTTCTCATCGCTGATGAACCCGGCACTGAATGAGTTTCAGGCTTGGGCTTTGCAAAACCCGGAAGAAAGTCTCAGCAAAACGATGCTACCGCCGATCGCCCTGATTGAGGGTTTGATTGCCAACGAACCCACCTATTTGCCGATAAAACGGCTGGCTTTCGGAGCGAACTTTTGCTGCGCGGGGCAAGTCGTGATGGGAGAGTTTGACACCCTAGAAAAAGCACTCACATCGCCCCAGGCGCGCGGATGGCGGCTTGGTACTTCTGTACTCGATCCCGATAGCGCGCCCAACCAAGATGTAGGCGGCAGAAACCTTTTCCTGCTGTCTTTGTCCGATCGCGAAACTGACAGTAACAGCAACCACGCAGCATTCCGAAGCTGTATGCAGAAATATCTGTTCAACAGTGCCACAACGGATCGCCAGGGAGACGAAATCGCCCGACGGTTGCTCGATCGGCTAGCCGCAGATTATGCCGAGATGTCGCACGGTGCGGGGGGAGCGTTTTTTACCGATGTCAAGCGCGGTTGGATGGGATTTTTAGTCCGATATCTGCACTACGTCATCTTTGGGATTAATCCAGACGATTCAGAGTCGATCGAACTTCTCACCGAATTGCATTACACCCGCCAAAGCCCGCTGCACTACTTCGCCGTCATCGGCAACCTGCTGCAAAGCCTGAACCTGTTTGGACACGGGGATTTGTCCACTCTAATCGAGCGTGCAGCGACTATCTATGAAAATTCCCCAGCTTTAGCCGACTTTGAGGAGAGCTCGGAAAACAATGGCATGACTAAGCGGGAATTGGCAAAGCTGATGACATCAATTATGGGCATAGCGGGACTGCAAGGCCCCCTGCACCTAGGCTACACGGCTATGGGGTACCGCCCTCTCCCCGCCTATAAAGGACAGCAGACGGCCGAAATTAACCCGACAGATTTTTGGGATCAACTCGATTTGGATGATCGCCAGTCGATCGAGCTGTTCCTCTTGGAATGCGCCCGCCTCTGGGCCCCCGTCAGCGCCACCCACCGAGTCGCGACAGAGCCTTTCACCGCAACGGTAGCGGGCAAAGAACGCACCTTCCCCGTAGGAACCAAGGTACTGATACCGCTCAGTTTGGGGATGCTAGACGAGAGTTTCTGGGGCTCGACGGTATACGAATTCAACCCTAAGCGCGAGAATCTGTGTCCTTTTCATATGGGATTTCATTCCGTGGGCGATCGGAGTGCGGGACGGATTTGCCCCGGTAAAGACATCGCACTCAAGATGCTCGTGGATGTCGTCAGTACGGTAGGCAAAGTGCGGCGAGCCTCTGAGCCTAATTTGCAGGGGTAATCAATCCAAAAGCTCGATCGGACAGTGGTTGAAACTGGGATATTACACCATTCTCAAGAACAGGCTTTCCGGCCTGTTCCACAAGATATCAAGTTTCTTGTGGGGTGTCCCGCCCGCCCTTGAAAAACTTATTGGCACTGGTGCAAGATGTGAGTTGAAACCGCACGCCACATAAACTATTGAGCGATAAACTCAGAAATCAAGGGGGTATCTAATAGGGAACCAAAACACAACTAATTTGAGGATAAATAATACCATGTTAATCGAACACAAGCAACTAAAAGACATCGCGAATTGGATGAAAGTAGAACATCCAGCGGAGTTACCTGAAGTGCTGCAAGGTATCTTTTTTATGGACGGGAATGTTTTACCAGACGATTGTTTGACGATGTACAGTTCAGACTGGAATGCTGACGAACGGACGTTATTGCTGCGAGTTTTTGACCCTGTTATCTGGACATTTCATTCATCAATGGCGGGACGGATGTTAATTTATTTAGTCAAATTTTCTCGCTTTAGCTACTTGTTCCGATTCTCGGATGCAACTTTGCAGCACGGACACATTACGCCGATAGTGTTTGGATTATCTGTACCGCAGTGGCTGGTAGATTTTTTGATTGATCGAGATCCGAGCACTCCGAATGGAGATATCTGGCATCGCACCAACTCGTTTTTCGGCAGACCTGCTGAGAGTGGATATACACTTCGCAGGATTGTAGACAAAGATGGCAATTACACCTCAGCTTTTCCAGATATGCTGTCTAAAGTGGAGAGTGATTGTTTAATCATTGCCCAAGAGTGAAAATATTTATGAAAACTACAAAACCCGCTTGGTTAGGCGGGTTTTGTCGATCGAAGTGGCGGGAATAGTCGCCTTCATGGCATCATAGAAACTTGTCCCTCACATAATTGAAATAGATGACCGCTCAAAACTCCCCTGTTTCGCCCGTCACTTGGATGGAAGACCGAGTTCTGCTAATTGACCAAAACCGACTGCCGAAAGAATACGGTGTAGTCGAAATTAGCCGCTGCGAAGATATGGCTGAGGCGATTAAAACTATGATAGTCCGAGGTGCTCCGGCGATCGGGGTAGCAGCAGCCTACGGGATGTATTTGGGGGCGCGAGAAATCGAAACGGGCGATCGTACCGAATTTATCGCTAAATTAGAACAAGTTGGCGAGTTATTGCGATCGACTCGTCCCACGGCGGTTAATTTGTTTTGGGCAATATCGCGAATGCTCAAAACTGCCGAGAGAACTAGCGGTTCTGTCGAACAAGTGCAAAAAACTTTGTTAGAAATGGCTAAAACCATTCAAGCAGAAGATTTGCAAACTTGTAAAGATATCGGTGACAAAGGTTTAGAAGTTCTGCCAGCTACACCCGAAAAACTAAACTTACTAACTCACTGCAATGCAGGTGCATTAGCAACAGCCGGCTACGGTACTGCTTTAGGTGTATTTCGTTCTGCTTGGCGAGAAGGAAGACTCGGAAGAGTTTTTGCTGATGAAACTCGGCCCCGTCTCCAAGGTGCAAAACTCACCACTTGGGAATGCGTGCAAGAAGGAATTCCCGTGACATTAATAGCCGACAATATGGCCGCTCACTGCATGAAACTCGGCATGATTCACGCGGTAGTTGTCGGTGCAGATAGAATCGCTGCTAACGGCGATGCTGCCAATAAAATTGGCACTTACAGTTTAGCAATTGTTGCCAAAGCTCACAACGTTCCCTTCTTTGTCGCCGCGCCTCTATCTACCATAGATTTTGAACTTTCCGACGGCAGCCAGATCCCCATTGAAGAACGCGATCCAGTTGAAATGTATCAAGTGGGAACTACGCGGATTTGTCCTGTGGGAGTCGAATTTTACAATCCCGCTTTTGACGTAACTCCGGCGGAATTAATATCGGGAATAATCACAGAACACGGCACGGTTGCTCCTTGGGCGTTGAAACAGTTTCAGGCAAAACAATTAGTTTAATTGTATGTTGCTCAACCGCTCATTCCCCCTGTTATCTGTGAAATTAAGCATGATTCCTAGCAGCCGCAACTGGCAGCTCAAAGTTGCACTCGCAGCTCTAACTCTGCCAGTTGTTTTCAGTACGGTCTCGGAAGCTCAAGTGTCACAAACGCTTAAAGCTAAGGAATCACAAGCGAAAAATTTTGTGGGTTCGATGAATAAAGCTCAGCAAGTTTACTATGCTGAAAAGGCAGGCTTTACAAGTTCTGTTTCCAATCTATTGGTTTATCTCGGTCTCCAAGTTAAACCTAACTCAGCCAATTACAGCTACTCGATCGGCATGGTGAAAAAAGGTGCTGTATTTAACTACGGAGTATCGAAGCAAGCTAATCTCAAAAGTTTTGTGGGAGGAGTCTTTTTGGTGGGAAACAAGACCCAAACAATCTTGTGTATAAATGCTGCTCCTGGCAAGACTAAACCACCTAATCCAACTAATACCAAAGGGGTTTTAGAATGCGCTGCGGGTACAGCAAAACTTGCTCAATAAATTATGTCTAATTTACTGGGTAATTTAGCAAATAACTGGATAGTAAATGCAGATTTAGGTAAGGAATTGCTGGAGCAAGAAGCTACTTTACTAGATGCTCGCGCACCCATTTTAAAGTGGTTTTGCCGTCTCCCACCAGCTATTCCCGTAACTTGGCAGGAATTTTCGCGTTCCGACTTTCCCCACAAAGGAAAAATTATCGAAACTAACACAGTTTTAACTCAAAAACTGCAAGCAATTGGCATTTATCAAGACAAACCTGTCATAGTCGTTGCCGATTCGGTGAAAGGGTGGGGCGAAGACGGACGGATTGTTTGGATGCTGCGGACTTTGGGACACGAAAAAGCCGTTTTTGTCGATGGAGGATATAGGGCTTTAATCAAAGCTGGAATTAATCGAGTAAAAGCTGCAAACAATCCACCGCAAACAGGAGATTTTGTAATATCTCGCCGCTCGAATTGGGAAATTCAGCGGGATGAATTGAAAGCTATTTTAGGAGATGAGAATTTAGTAGTTATTGACGCCAGAGAGCCGCGAGAATATGCAGGTAAAACGCCTTACGGAGAAAAGCGGGGCGGCCACATTCCCGGTGCGGTTCACCTCTATTACAAACAGTTGATGGACAAACAGGGACAACTGCTGGATCGCGGGGAAATTGTCGCTATTTTGCAGCAAAAAGGAGTTTCGCAGTCAACTCAAATTGTGAGTTATTGCTCCGGGGGAATTCGCTCTGCCTGGTTGACTTGTGTCTTGACAAATGTGGGATTTAATGCTAAGAATTATGCAGGTTCAATGTGGGAATGGTCGGCGTCGCCTGCAGATAGTTATCCCCTTTCAATAAGCCTTTCAGGGGCCGGCTAGAAGCCCAACCCCTACTTCCCACAATAAAATTAACTCTTTGTGGAACAGGCCGAAAAGCCTGTTCTTCTTCAAGAAGTCGGGAATCTAAAACAAGAGCGTTTCAGGTTGAGAATCTCAACCCACTTGTTCGATATACTGAGCGAGATCGTCGCGCAGGCGGCTGAGTTCGGCTTCG
This sequence comes from Microcoleus sp. Pol10D4, assembly GCF_036701555.1. Lineage (NCBI taxonomy): Bacteria > Bacillati > Cyanobacteriota > Cyanophyceae > Oscillatoriales > Microcoleaceae > Microcoleus > Microcoleus sp. Pol10D4. The sequence continues at coordinate 19,135 of NZ_JAUBRA010000078.1, read as the reverse complement.
GTGGTCACGCGCACACGATCGTCCCGAACCGTAATCAGCACTTTTGCAGCAAAAGGAGTTGGCCAGATATTCGGGTTGCAGAAAACCTCCAAAAAGACATCTCCTGCATACCGATATTCCATCGGTTTTTGGGGAGAAGCTTTAGCGCCAGAGGTTTTGGCTGCTACAGCTTTCAAGCTTTCCATCAAAGCTGCAATTTCGCTTTGCAAATCCCGCGCGGCTTGCGGGGAAAAGCTAAAGGAGACAGAACCTTCGACTAAATTAAGTGTCAGCGGAGAAAGAGACATGGGCAATGAAATTTAACATACTATTGTTAATGATAAAAAATATAGTAACCCAAAAGAAGTACATTCCAGCTCAATTGCACTGCGAAACTGGTATTAATTAAAATTTGTCTCAAGAAGCTCGGCTAAATTAATGAATATCAATCTAGTCGCAAGCTAGATTCCGCAAGAGTTTTAACCTTTTATGACTTGATAAGCTTTAAACTAGAAACCAGAAAACTTAACGGCAGATAGAGGAGATTTTATGGTTGCCGATAACCGTTCCGAAGTCCGCAAGGTTTTAATAATTACCTTATTGCTCAATTTGCTGGTGATGGCAATTAAAGCAGTCGTGGGATGGCTGACTGGTTCCCTCAGTTTGCTGGCAGATGCTTTGCACAGCGTCACGGACAGCGCTAATAATATTTTAGGATTGGTAACTAATCATTATGCCAATCCGCAGCCCGATCGCGATCATCCCTACGGACACCAAAAATTTGATGCTCTCGGAGCTCTGGGAATTGCTGCTTTTCTGGGAATTGCCTGTTTTGAAATTATCAGCGGTGCTGTCGAAAGGTTGCTCAAAGGTGGCACAGTTGTCAAAATATCCCCAAATGAACTGTGGATTTTGCTGATTGTACTGGGGATTAATATTTTTGTCACTTTTTACGAGCGCAGAGTTGGCCAACGTCTCGGTAGCGCGATTTTAGTGGCTGATGCTCAGCACACGATGAGCGATGTTTGGGTGACAATTATGGTCATCGGCGGGTTGATTGGTGTTTGGCAAGGGCAGGTTTGGAATATACCTCAACTGCAATTCCTGGATGTGTTTTTGTCTTTTCCTGTGGCTGTTTTGGTATTTAGCAGCGGTTGGAAAGTTTTAAGGGAAAATCTGCCTTGGTTGGTGGATGAAATGGCGATCGCACCGGAAGTTATTCACGCGATCGCGATCGATGTACCGGGGGTTGTCAACTGTCACTCGATCGCCTCACGTGGCGTTGTAGGGCGTCAAGTATTTATTGAGATGCACATGATTGTCGATGCTGTCGATGTAGAAACAGCTCACCGGATTACAGAAGAAGTAGAAGCCCGTTTGGAAGAACGTTTCAGCCCTGTACGCATCTTAATTCACGTTGAGCCGCCGGCTTACCATTCCGACCAAATTAGCTACGATTCTGAAAAATGAAGGCACAACCAGTTATTTTGACACGGATACACGGATTAATTGAAGAATCGGGAAAGTATTTTTACTTACCGCAATTCCTCCAATTTTTTAAATCCTATCAATCGGGTTAGAGCGATCGCACTTAATTTAGTTGCTGTTTTCCACAGGAAAAGGAGGGTTTTCCACAGAAATCGGCAAGTTTTCCACAATAGATCGATCGGCTGTCGTCGATTTCTGTCTTTCTATTTGTATAAATTCCAAGTATTTTGAATTTCTGTAGCCATTTCCCCCCGCAAATGCCAAAGTAGCAAAATCTCGACTTTTGAACCGAGAGCTCGCAGCCATCTCAACGGGTAGTGCGGATGGAATTTTTACTTTATTTTATCTGGTGCTAGCCTATCTACTCTCGATCGTAGCGGAAATTCTCCTACTCGGTTTTAGCCGACGATTCTCTTAATTCAGAGAAAGATGAAGAAATGTTTCGATCGAGTTGGATTTGGGGGAGTGAGTGCGATCGGGCCTGAGTTGGTGAAAAAGCGATCGTCTTCTGCCAAAATCAAAATTCAAGCCTCCAAAATCGATCGATTCAGCCATTTCAAAACTGCATCGATGAGATTGGGATGGTCAGGAGAAATGCGTTTTACATTGTCGCATGGTAGATCCGTGATGATTGCGATCGTGCCTCCAAAAGCACTCAGTGCAGTTAGAAAAGGTTCGCTGAATTCGCGATCGATTTTAGAGTTGTAGAACACCAACGCAACTCGTTTTTCTAGGTTTCTCAAATTCAGTCGCCAATAGGCTTTGAGCAGTGGCATAGTTGTGGGGGTTCCTTCTTGTCGTTCTGGACAACCTTGCTCTACCATTTGAATGTAGATATCAGTGGCAGGATTATCTAGAGGGTTAAATTCGCTACCATCAATACAAATCAGTTGTACTGCTCGACCGAGTTCTTCATTATGGGAAACCGCAGACTGAAGAACTGAAGATTGCTCAACTTTGTTGAGGAGGAGTTGAGGAGTAGAAGAGTTAGCAATAGAGATGCTTTCAAATGCCTCTAAGTCAGTACAGGATTGTTGAACACAACAAGCGTCATAAAATTCCGTATAACTCAAGTGATTAGCACAATGCCACAGCACTGAATAAGCAATTATATATAAATAAGGGTCTGACTTAGCAACTGCATCTTCTACATAATCCTTTAGACCAAAAACTAACCTTTTTAGTTGTGATTTGTGAGTAATTTCTTTTAATCCTGTGGCAACAGAACATTGAATTCCAGGGTCTTTTAAATTGACAATTAAGTTTACTAATTTTTCAACAATCGATTGTTTTAATAATGTTTCAATTTTGAGTAATATTTCAATACACGTATAGCACAATATGCTATCTTTATTAGTTTGGATAATTTCAATTATTTTATCTATGACTTCAAAATTAGTTTGTTTAATTTTGGCGACCGCAATTTCTTCGCAAATAGATAATTTCATAGTAAAAGGATTTTGCGTCAAATTTGTAAGGTTTAGTTTTTCTGGATTGCTAATTAGTGAAATAAATTCAACATATTGTTTTTCTTGTTGCTCCATGAAATAAGCTTCTATATTTTCTGTGTCGTTAGTTGTGGTTGAATTTAAATACTCGGTTGTATTTTTATTCATATATTTTTCTATAACTAAACTTATAAAATCAATGAATATCTTATCTTTGCTACTCTGGTAACCTACGATTTTAAAACGCTCATACATTGTTGTACTTTGAGAAAAAATTTGTATTAAAACATAGTAATAATCGATTTTTACTTCTACCAAACAAATCATTATTTTAATAATTGACGGGTTCTCGAAAATTTTTGGATAGCTCAAGCTTACCATTACTAACATTTGAGCATAAGCTATAGATTCATATCTGTCTTCTTCATTTGCAATTAATATGATTAATTTATTAATAATTTCCCCAATAAAACCTTGTGTTTCCAAATAGTCAAATAAAAATATAATAATCACGGAATCTTGTGAATTATCTAACAAATCAATGATTGCTCTGTTGACTTTTGAAATATCAATATCAAGTCTCTTGATTATACTAACAGCAGCAATAATACATATTTGATTGTCTCGATTTTGATTTATGAAATTAATCAAAGCATCCAATACTTTTTGATTGTTAACTAAAGCGTTATCATTTACGCTTAGTTTGTCTAAATGTGAAATAGCTAGCCCTTGAATCGTAGGATTTTGACTATTTAAAAATGATATTAACTTACCAATAACCACTTTGTCCCAAATCTTAGAATCAATTAAAATATTAATAAGTGAAATATTTTGTAATTCGTATTGCTCATCTTCGTTCAATAAAGCATTCACTAAAAAATCAACGGCAACTTGCTTAAAATTATCATTTTTTAAAGCTATTGTTGCTACTTTTATGGCACGTCCCTCATTATCATCTTTTAATAATTTAGGGATTAATACTTTTAAGCATTCATACTGCGGGTTGATTTTAAATAAAACTTCCCAAAGCTTAGATAGTTCGTATATTTCTAAATCAGTATTATTAATGACTTCATTTATAATATCACAAACTTCTTTGGGAGCGTAATATTTTAACGATTCTATGATGAATTCCTCATAACCAGGAAACATTAATTTGTATTGTTGTATTTGTGGATTATCATCCACGCAAACCAAATACACCCATTCACTAATAAAATGTATGTCGCCAGATTGACACGAGTAAACTATATTTAATGGTAGAAGCTTAAGCCGATACAGATTTTTCCATTTGTCTTCCTTAAGATTCGTTATTGTGTCGATAAATTCTTTCTTTAGCACTGTTGAAATCCGGGAGCTTTCTAACCATAATATAGCTACTTCTAGCCATTGATTTTCAAAGATTCGATAGCGCTCCATGAAAAATTGATAATTATCAATTACTAAAGATGCAAAATATTCCTGGAATGTAGGATGAAAGAATGCGTAAACAGGTTCATCTGTTGCAGCTTCTCGATCTACCAAATTCAGCCAACCGAGATCCCAGGCTAATTTAAAAAGCCTATCGCCCATTTGTTTTTCAATTAAACTCAGCGGCAACCGAAATCTAGCATCGCTATCCAATCCTGCTATAGACAAACGACCGAGGGCTTGATGTAATTCTTCTCGCAAACCTGGTTGAGTCGCCCCATCAATAACCGTTTGGGATGGTTTCCACTCATAGAAATAGCGGACAAAGTGTTGATATAGTTCGGCTTTTGTTTCTGGTAATTCGACTTGCTTATTTTTTTCGCTGAATATTTGACACAGTAGAGATAAGCGAAGCGGATTTTTTACGAGTTGGCGGATGCGTTCTTTTTGCGGTTCTTGCAGCTTTTTTTGTAACTCCTGTCCCCGTTGAATATTTTTTGCTTCAGCAAACCACTGCTGAATAAAATCATCTACTTGCTCTTGTTTAAACTCCTGAGTTTTGTAAGTATCAAAGCCTGTGAGGGGATTGTTGAGACGGGCATCCCAAACATTGGTTCGACAGGTCAAAACAACTCGCACATTACCCAACCAATCAGTAAGCTGGTTTCGGATTTCCTCTAACGACAAACAACTGTTCGCCCCTACAGCCATTTCATCAACACCATCGAGTAACAGCCACACCCCACCGTGACGCAAGCGTTTTTGTAGAGATGTTTTGTGAGACTTCTCTACATCAATATCAGGATAAACCAGAGCCATAGCTTCCGGCAACCATTCCTGAAGGATATAGTCTTTCAGTGTCTTTCCTTGCAAACTTGCCAGCGCAATGCAAATCGGCAAATCTTGATTATTTTCCTGAATGTGAGTGGCGATTTTATCTAACAGCGTTGTCTTTCCTGCTCCTGGTTCGCCGACAATAGCAATATGTTTATTTTTTCCAGTAGGGTTTTGTTCAATAACGTCAGTCATGAATTCATCATGTTCGTAAATTCGGGTAACGACTTCCGGTTCTAATTGATGCAACAGTTCCATAGGCACATTACCACTGCGACGCTGCTGCTGTTTCCGTTCGATTAATCCTAGCGGTACAAAAACATTGATTTCAAATCCCTGTTCAGTTGCCTTACGCCTAATTCGCTGTTCTTTTTGCTGTTCCTTTAACATTTGTTGGCAAACTCGCTGCCAATCAATGTCAATGTTTGGCTGTGGCTCTAGCTTGGAATTCTGCAATTTGGAGTCATGTTCGGCAATAAAGTTTATGGGTTCAAATTCTAATGCTTTAAGAATTGAGATGACAGTACCGCGATCGGGTGGCGTACCTTCAAGAAAGCGTTTAACCGTACTAAGATGCACATACGCCTGCCTTGCAAGGTCTTCTTGAGACCAACCTCGTTTATCTGGATTTAGTGGCTTTTCCAATTCAGCCATCCGTTGACGAACTTTATCCAAACCTGCGCCATCAATCCGAACACTGCGAGATGCCATAGTTTGGCTCATTCCTAACAACTAGAGTGGATGAAATTGGGAATTTTGCATCAGTTGCATAGCCCGCCAGGGGTTTAAACCCCTGGCTCATAGCGAAAGTCCTCTGCAAGAGGACTAAATGCCGACCCAAAAAAGCGCTCTTCAGTCCACTTAAGTGGACAGTAGCTCTTAGCCGTGGACTTGATTCCACGGCGGGACAACAGCACAGGCGCAAAATCTCTATCAAAACTATCCCTAGCATAGTCAGCATCAAGTTTCTTGACCAGTTCAGATCAGTTCACTTTTTTCTGAACCGTTTTGCTCTGGAGAAATTCAGTTGACCCCAATAGGCTTGAATCATTAACACTCAAAGGTTCAGCTTATGACAGCCTTTCAACTCAGCCTTTTCCCAGACGAGCCACCTACTCCCATCGACTCCCTTAACAAAAAGAGAAGGGTAAAACTCCCATCCCAACCAACTGTAATTGGGCAATCCTGCACAACCCATAGAGCGGCACAACTGTTGGAGGTATCCACCACAACTCTCTACCGCACTCGGAAAGAAGGCAAACCTTACCAGAAGGGCGCTTGGACTGCCACCGCTATTGGTGCAAACGCTTGGACAGTTCTCTACAACCCCCTTAATTCCCACTAACCCTAATCGGAAATAAAACTAATGCTATACGCCTTTGACTGTGACAATTCTTTGTCTTCATTTCCCCAATTCCAAAGCGGAGAAATTATCAACGAGTTAGAAACGATCGCTATCGATATTCTAGAGACGATTTTAGGCGATGGCTTCCGTTACTGTCCCCAAGTTCCCCTAGAAATCATCTGTTCTCGTCCAGAAACTTTCACCCGTCTTCCCATTGAACTTTGGAAATTTTGGGTGAGTTCCAGAGTCGATATCGCCTTGATGGAAAGCGGTTGTTGTGCTAGCCGCAAAGCCAAACTGGTGATAGAATGTCAATCTCATTGGCACGATCGCCCAGAGGTGCAGGAGCGCGATCGCAAAAAAGCCCGACTCCTTGCATCTGTTGGCGTTCCCTTAGTATACCTGCGACCAATCGATCGAGATCGACGCTTCTATCGTTTCTACACTCCCAATGGACAAAAAGAAGTCTTCTACAACTCAATTACCCAACAAGGACGGACAGAACTGGAAGCATTTTTTCAACACTATTCAACAGAGTTGACAGTTGACAGTTGACTCTTAGACTATAAATTTTCTTTGTAAGTCCTGTAATTAACACAGGACTTACAGACGGCTATCTATCTTTAGCCCTGGGCGCATTAATACCTTTATAACCGGGTTATTTACCCTTATTAAAGGCTAATTATGCAGTTCTTTTGTCCATCAAACCCGGTTTCTGGAAACCCGTGCGTCCAGGAGTATATCTTCCTTTACAAAGGTGGCTTGATTCCGGTTTGTGGTATATTTTCTGGGCGCGGGGATTTTGTAGGACAATGTTCGATATGAAACGTTTAAAATTAAAATCAATGCTGGCGGCGGCGATCGCGATCGCCCTTTGTTTAATTGCGATCGCCAGCTACGCCCAAGCCAACAAGACTTTAACACTGGCGACTTCCCCAGACTACTCGCCCTATGAATTTAAAGATACGGCTGTTAGCGGCAACGAAATCATCGGTTTTGACATCGATATTGCCAAATATATTACTAAAAAATTAGGCTACGAACTGAAAGTAGTTGGCATGGATTTTAACGGCTTAATTCCCGCTCTGCAGGCGGGAAGAGCCGATTTTGTGATGGCTGGAATGACTCCCACAGCAGAAAGGAAAAAAAATGTTGATTTTTCTGACCTTTACTACGAAGCTCAAAATACAATTGTCGCCAATAAAGGCAGCAATTTGACCAAAGCTGAAGATTTAGCCGGGAAAAAAGTAGGCGTTCAACTCGGAAGCATTCAGCAGGAAGCTGTGAAAAAAATGCCCGGTGTGCAACTGGCTGCTCTCAATAGGATTCCTGACATCATTCAAGAAATTAAATCGAACCGCATCGCCGCAGGAGTGATCGAGGATACTGTTGCTACGGGTTATGCAGCAGCGAACCCAGACTTGGAATTTAACACAATTCCGAATACTGAAGAAAGCGGTTCGGCGATCGCCTTTAGCAAAGGTTCGAGATTAGTTCCAGAATTCAACCGAATCCTCCAACAAATGAAAGCCAGCGGTCAAATTAAGGAACTAGCTACTAAATGGTTTTCTCGACCAATTTCGCAAGAACCTGCTCAAGCAAATCAGCCTGCGGTAGCGCCCAGGTTCGGGTTAGATTTTGGCAAAATCGTGCCGAGTTTGCCTTATATTTTGTCCGGGCTTGGGGTAACGCTAACTTTTACCTTGCTGTCGGCATTTCTCGGATTTATCTGGGGAATTGTGCTGTCTCTGTTTAAGATTTCTAGCATTAAACCGCTGTTCTGGTTTGCCACTGCTTATACCTCAATTTTTCGCGGAACGCCGCTAATTTTGCAGTTGACGTTAGTTTATTTTGCAACGCCGCAGCTTACGGGCTATAATATATCGGCGCTGCAAGCTGGCGTGATTACTTTTTTCTTGAATTCTGGGGCTTATATTTCCGAAACAATCCGCGCGGGAATTCAAGCCGTAGATAAAGGTCAAAAAGAAGCCGCAGAATCCCTTGGCGTTCCCTACAAACTGATGATGGGCGATATTATCTTGCCGCAAGCCTTGAAAAACATCTTGCCTGCATTGGTGAATGAAAGTATTGCTTTGCTGAAGGATTCAGCTTTAGTTTCAGTAATTGGCGTAGAAGACTTGCTGCGCCGCGCTACAATTGTGGGAGCAGAAAAGTATATTTACTTTGAACCTTTGATATTTGTCGGCGCAATTTATTATTTGATGGTGCTTAGTTTAACTTGGGGGGCCAATGTACTCGAACGTAGACTCCAAAGTAGCAGTTAAGGTCGATCGCCTGTATAAATCTTTTGGCAATCTGAAGGTTTTGCGCGAGATAACTACTGAGATTAATAAAGGAGAAGTGATTGCCATTATCGGCCCTTCGGGGTGCGGCAAGTCTACTTTTTTGCGGTGTTTAAATTTACTGGAAATTCCCACTTCGGGACACATATACATTGACGGGGTGGATATTACTCTGCCGAAGGTAGATATTCTGAAAATCCGCCAGAAAGTGGGGATGGTTTTTCAGCATTTCCACTTGTTCCCGCACATGACTGTGCTGCAAAATGTGATGTATGCGCCTGTAAAGGTGAAGCAGGTTGCTAAGGATGAGGCGCGTCTGAAGGGGTTAGAATTGCTGGAAAAAGTGGGTTTGTCAGATAAGGCCGAGGTTTATCCTTCTAAGCTTTCGGGGGGACAAAAACAGCGGGTGGCGATCGCCCGCTGTTTGGCTATGGAACCGGAAATTTTGTTGATGGACGAACCGACTTCTGCACTCGATCCAGAAATGGTTAAAGAAGTGTTAGATGTAATGAAAGCTTTGACTAAAACCGGAATTACAATGGCAATTGTAACTCACGAAATGGGTTTTGCGCGGGAAGTCGCCCACCGGATATTGTTTCTCGATGGCGGAAAGGTGGCGGAAGATGTGCCGCCGCAGGAGTTTTTTAGTAACCCGAAGTGCGATCGCGCCAAGCAATTTCTGGAAAAAATGCTTTAATTCAAATTAACCTATTTTCGGCACAAAAAGTTGAGTTCCGGGACACCGTTTGTTGCGTGGTGCGTCAGCTTTTAGATAGTTAGTTTGTGACGCAAATAATGCGAGCTGACGCACCCTACTTCATTGTTACTTTATTTTTTTCCCTTTCAGTATATTCACACAAATAATACTTAGATTTAAAAACAAAGTCTCTTCAAACAAGCTTTTTGTCCGTAAAGTTACTGATTTTAATCCAAACAATATTAAGTTTAATTCAAGCAAATGAAAAAGGAGTAAGCACTGCCATACAATATTTAAATGCGATCGTCCCAAGCGCATAATTTCCCAATTTCCACCTAGCTAAAGGTAGATCATGCCCCACAAAATTTCCACAACTCCGAAAGCGATCGCTGAAACTCCGAAAGCGATCGCATTTATCGATACTGCTGTCCCTGATTGGAAGACTCTAGTTGATGGCGTTACCCCTGGAACAGAAGTAATCCTGCTGGATTCTAATCACAACGGGGTAGAACAAATTGCTCAAAAACTGCGGGGCGGTAACTTCTGTGCAGTTCACATTGTATCCCACGGCGCTGTCGGTTCTCTGCAACTGGGCAATACGATGTTGACTTTGGATACATTGAGCGATCGCGCTCTCACCCCAACCAGTATCATAAATGAAGAAAACCGGGGTGTAGTGTCTTCCCCCCAAAATTGCGACTTTGTGCTGTGGGTAAAGGAATGGGCAAAGGGGCTGGTAAGTGATGCTGAGATTCTTCTGTATGGCTGCAACGTAGCAAAGGGAGATTTGGGTGCTGCTTTCGCGGAGCGGTTGAGTCAGCTAACAGGGGCTAAGGTGGCAGCTTCTACAAGTCTGACGGGTAGTGCTGAGAAAGGCGGCGACTGGGAATTGGGGTATACAACTGGGGCGATCGAGGCATCTTTGGCGTTTGGGCCACAGGTGCAAGAGGCTTACCAAGGAATTTTGGCGATTAAAGTCACTTACGATACACTATTTCCTCCAGAAGCGAAAAATGCGTTTGATTACGCAGTTAATATCTGGAATCGGCTACTTGACACATCAAAAGCAGACGTAGAAGTTAAGGCTACTTGGTCATCATCCTTGGGTTCATCAGGACCTCTTGGTAACACCTCTTTGACGGATGCTCAAAACTTTACTGGTGCCCCGTTACCAAATATCAGATATTTGTTTTCGCTGGCAAATCAGTTAGCTAGCACGGACGTTAATGGTGCGGCAAATCCAGACGTTGAAGTGCAGATGAATAGCTTAACCGACTGGTATTTTGGTACTGATGCTAAACCAGTATCTACACAGTTCGATTTTTCTTCAGTTGCCTTGCACGAACTCGGTCACGCACTGGGGTTTACTGCAGCTTCTTTTTTGGATACTTCCAACCAAGGAAGGTACCTAAACGGTACTCCCAACATCATCGATACTTTCCGGGAGAATCTTGCTGGTGAGCGCCTTTACCCTACTTATCCATCCCCTTCTATTGCGTTAGGCGATCAATTAACTAGCGGCAATGGTTTCTTTGGGGGTGCAAATGCGATCGCAGCCAATGGCGGCAACCGCCCCCGACTTACCGGCTCCCCTACCAATTTTGATTTTGGTCATTTAGAAGAATCTATTTATCCATTCGGGAACCCCAATAACTTGATGGTAACTGGAAGAGGTCCAGGAGAAGCCGTCCATACTCCCGGTCCAATTATCCTTGGGATATTTCAAGATTTGGGTTGGAAATTGAACGCTGAGTTAGGGGTGAATGTGACTGTAGACAATGCCACACCGAAAGAAGGAGATACCGTCACCTATACCGTCACCGCTAAAAACTCTCCCCTTCACACTTTCAATAGTGTTTCTTTGGGTGGCAATGCTAGTAATGTCAAGCTAACGAGCTTGTTGCCAACAGACCTCACCCTCACAGGAAATACCCCCAGCCAAGGCACTTACGACCCTACTACTGGTATCTGGAACTTAACCAACTTACCTGTTAATGCCACTGCGACTCTTAGCCTCAAAGCCACAGTAAATTCTGGTAGTACCGGAAAAACTATCTCTAACAACGTCGCGGTTAGTTCGGACAACAATGACCCTGATGCCACCAACAATACCAGCAAGGTTGACATCAGTGTAGGATCACCAACTCCGACTCCAACAACTCCGACTCCAACAACTCCGACTCCCACAACTCCGACTCCCACAACTCCGACTCCCACAACTCCGACTCCCACAACTCCGACTCCCACAACTCCGACTCCCAC